>JBDRLG010000174.1:0-5887 GCA_043813255.1 Candidatus Omnitrophota bacterium | reverse complement strand
CATATTTATCCTGAATTATTCCGATTAGATTACTTGAAGTCTGAGAATTAAACCCCTGAAAGAATCTGGTTGATAAAATATCAATCACGCTCTCTTTTTGAGGACGGACACCTGACTTGCGGAATTTATCAAAATCTTCTTTCTGCCACGAAGAATTAGGCAGATTGCCTGTCTGCCTGCTGAAATCTATCATATTCGCGGCAAAAGAAGAATCCGGCGCGGCTTTATAATACAACTTACCATTGTCATCAAGTACCGCCAGCCCGCCGCTTAAGAAATTTCCGGTTGCCTGCCGGATACTTGCCTTAAAAATTTCCTTGCCCAATTCAAGCCCGCCGTCGCCGGCTATTCCCCGCAAAGCAGAACTTAACCCTAACATACTGACTGTAATTACGCTGGGGTCTAATGAAGTAACATCTTTTGTTATCTCTCTGGTAATATGCTGTAATCCTGTAGAAACTACGCCAAACGCGTAAGATTCTGCTCCAGCTCTTAATACACCTGTTAATTTTCCCCAGCCTTTTCCTTCATGAATAGCTTTAAACGCCTGTTTTCCAAAAGAACCTGCTGACTGAGAACTCATAGCAGTAAGGCCGCGGGAATAATTATCCTGCCTTTTCCATCCCCATTGCCTTTCTGCTATGTGCTGCGCTGAAAGATCAATAAATTCACCTGCTAAAGAAAATGCCTTTTTCTGAAAAGGCTTCTCAATTCCCGCGTAAGATTTAAATTCTTCTTTATTTAACCACTTGGTGCTCTTAAAATCATCTGATATTGACCAGCCGCCCAATGTCTTTGAAAAACCATAATCTACTACTGCACCGCCTATCTCAGAAGCAAATAAGCTGGCCCCCCCCATAATCTTGTTATCCCAATTCTTTTTATACCCATATTGCTGAATAGCCGCGATAGCAGACCAGCTGGCCCCGCTTTGAATCATCGCTGGCATCTGCCATTTCACGGGTTTTATCCAATCCCGCATACGCCCGGATTTAACACTATTCATCCCGCCAATAAGAGAGCCTGATAAAAACGCCCCGCCGATATTCTGCCAGCTCTCATTAAGGCCAAAATGCTTCAATACTTTTGGCATCGCGTAAGTTATTCCATAATTACGTAAACCAGTCATAACTGATTGTCCGGAAACAGAAGCGCCGCTCATCAATAAACTTCCTGCTAAAACTCCAAAAGCCTGAACACCTGTATCTTTTCTTGATTTAGCTCCTAAAACTTTTTTAGCTTCATCTTCGGAAACAATAACCGTGGAAGGGATATCCTTACTTACTAACGCATAACCGCTAAACTGAGATTCAAATTTCTCTATAGGCAAGAAATCTTCTTTATGCTCTTCAACAAAATAAACCTTATCTTCACAAATCCGGCTGACTAAAATATAATGATCGCCTTTGAAATGAGCAATGAATGGGGTTGAAAGATGAGAAAAAGTGTCATTGCGAGGAGCCACAGGCGACGAAGCAATCTTAACCGGAAAAAGCACGTGCCCAAAAAACTCTGAAGTTTTAGCTAAAGAATAAAGGGAGCTCTTTATAACCTCCGGATTACCTTCTGCTTTTGTCACATCATTCAAAATATCAATAGTCAAAGCCAAAACAGAAATATCCTGCTCAGATACTTCCACGCCTTGATATTTTAAGAAATCATACAGCGCTTTAGCACCACAAGGCTTGCCAATAAGCCAATTATAAATTTCTTCAATTCTCCTATTGGACATTTTCAAAGGCTTTTCCAACTTTATAGAGACTTCAGGAGAAATTTTGATCTCTGTTATAGGCTTATTTGAAACGTCCCTAAGAATGCTTTTAATAGCATTTGGGATATGTAAATTTTGAATATTTTTTAGATACGAAGGATTAAGTGTATTAAGCGGTGATATGGCGGGTCTATTCCAGAGAACACTCCAGTCATACTCTACTGCCTGAGCGGCCTGCTCCGGAACAAAAACAACAACTAAAATAAATGCAACTGCCCTAATCCAAGTACTAAAACTAGATTTAAACGGTTGCTTCTTTATTTGCGGCTTAAATTTAATATCCTTGTCATCTGACGGTTTCCCATCTTTGTCATTGCCCGACTTGATCGGGCAATCTATATAACTTATTACTTTATTCTTTTTTCCTAAATGTAAATGTAAAAAAGAAAATAAATATTTTCCCCTTACCCCAATTTTCTTCAGTGCGTTTTGGACGCTCATCATAGTTGAGATTTTATTATTGATTAATAATAGTTTTTAAAACTGCTTATTAAAAACTTAAATAAAAAACCGAGCTGTCAAATCGGCGAAATTATCGTCGGTCTTCGGCAGCTCGGCTATCTTAATAAAACCCAAAATCAAACTACAATCTTGGATTATAACTTTTACATTCTACACTTCTTAAGACCCGTGGCTTTGCGCATCCTTAATTGCTTAAGGAATTGCCCTTATCGTTCCTTTTTTTGCTCTATTAAAATATAACATATAATATATATATATGTCAAGCAAAATTTAGTACAAAAAGGTACCGTTTTCTTTACTATTACCTCTTTAGTTGCAAAGAGTTTAACCTCTGTTGTAATATTTCCCTTTTAGCCTTTTACACTTAGAGCCTGTTGCAAAACTCCATTTTGTCATCCTGCGATTTAATCGCAGGATCTATTATCAACGATAAATTTTTTATAGATTCTGCGGTCAAGCCCTCGGCTTCGCCGCGAGGCGAGCCGCAGAATGACAATTTTGAGGTATTTCGCAACAGTCTCTAAGTCGTTTTACAAACTATACAATAACTCCTAAATGTAAATGTTTTAACTCTATTTTTCCTTCCCCCTTCGGGGCTCGCAATCAGACTGTGTCGTAATTGCATTTTTGGTAGCCGCTCCGTAAGCGGAGCGTTTTACCAGCGTCGGAAACGCAACCTAAAGGTTGCGGCTACCGCGTTAAAATATGGATTGCGACACAGTCTGAATGACACCAAAAAAAGGCCATTTGGCACAGTTTCTTGCGGGTAAGGACAAGGGGGCGTTAGTGGTTAGATTGGACATTACAAGCTTGTTTACATCTTTTTGTCATTAGACTGGACATTCTTTGTTATTATTTCTTACTGCTTTCTCTCTCCCCTAACATCATACTCATATAGTTATACGGCTTAAATTCAGCTGTTTTTTGCATTTGTATTTGTTGCTGCAAGATGGTATTTGGCATTGAAGAAACCGGCTTAGGACTTAAATTACGCTGATGTTGATCAATCAATGGTATATAAGAACCATCCTCAAGCGGGCTAATTTTGCCTGTATTAGGGTCAACCGATATTGTCTTATTATAACCAAACCCTTTAGGATTCTCGCCCCCCACCAGTATCTGGTCTACACCTTTGTCTTTTTGCCTATACCAATCAACTCCTGCTGAAAAATCCGCATTACCAATAATTTTTCCTGTATTTTTATCAATAGTAACCAATCCGCTATTTTTCTGTCCCGGTTGCTTATATTCTATAACCATAATTTTATCTGTTACTCCAATATTACTAACAGTACTACCTTTTATTACAGCAGGAGCTCCCGCATCTAAATTTGAAACAGCCTGCTCAACTTTTTTTCCGATTAATTCATGCATACCCGACTGCACTTCTGAATCTTCCACTAAAGTTGTTCCTGCCCATCCCTCTTTAACTGCTTTCCAGTTTTCGATAGCCCTTGCGGAATGATGATTAAACATCTCCGCGTGCCTTACTTCTCCTTTTGTTGCCATGCCCCACCAATTCCTGGGATTAAGAACGGCAAAACCTGCCCCAAAAGCTTTCCCTAGTTCATTTACCACTGCTCCCGCTGCATGACTATATTTTTCAGCCCGGTCCCAATTAGATAATTTTCTTGTTTTACCGGTTTCTATCGCTTTCTTCGTTCCTGATTCAACTGCTTTTTGAGCTAAATAACTTGAATACTTTCCTAAAAATTTCATATTTTCAAATTTTCCATCTTTATTAAATCTAGCTGTAAATAAATCGCCGTTTCTGGTATATTGTACTATTTTCCCACCAGCGCTATCTTGAACGTCTCTTACCTCCATACCTTTTACCGCATCACCTGTAAGTTGTAATGCTTCAGCTATTTTATTCTTGTATGCCCCATAACTATACAGCTGTTCTTGTAATTTTTTCGTATCAGAATCATACTCTAATTTTCTAATATCTGCCATAGAGCCCAACGAAGGCTGTGGTAGAGAAGAAGTATCCCTGTTTGCGGCCGCGGCTGTTTTTTCTTTCTCATACTTATTTATTGCCGCGGTTGTCCGGAGGCCTATTTTCTTAGCCGGCTTTGTTATTCCCTGCTCTATCTGGAATTTTTCTACCGCGCCCCAAAATCCCTTACCCGGGATTCCATCTGTAAGCGTTTTAACCCATCCTTTTGAATAAGGGCATTTTCCTAATTTTTTTTCTATTTCCCCATCACTTCCACCAAAATAAGAAACTAATGTTTTTCCTGTTTTTATTGCTTTTTCTGCGCTTAGCGATTCTATTTTTTCCTGTTGCTTTTTATAATAATCCGGAGGGATTGGAGGCCCTACCATTTCTGGTTCTGGTTTTTGCTTCTTTAATAAGCCTTGAACTTGCGAAGGCTGTTCTACTTTTGGTTTTTCTGCTGGAGGGGCTTTTTCTACAGGCGGCGTTACCGGAGATGGCGGAACATAAAAATCCGGCTGTTTCTTAGGCGCTTCTCTGTTAAACCAATCTTTTGCCCCATTAATATAGCCTTCACCCTTTTCCCCAAACAATGCACCAGTTATTGTTCCCGGCGCTCTCCAATGCCGCATAAAGAAATATGTATTCTTGCCCTGCAGCTGCCTTGCCAATATTTCATTGTCACTGTAATTAAAGACTAACCCTAAATTCAAACCCGCGATTATCGTTTTCATTAATGAGGGGTTGAATTTTTTTACAAAATCTTCTCCGCTCATTCCCTTTGTTATTGGAAAACTGATATATTCCTCTTTATTATCACTTCTCCCAATCAAATATCCTGAGATTGACCCCGGAGAAAACCATTCATTATTCCAAGGTAATTTGGGCTCTTCACCTTTAATTTTCATTGCTACGCGCTCATCTTTACTATAATTAACCAACAACCCCAAATTTACATTTGTCGCTATCTTTTTCAACCATGAAGGATAATTCGATTCCGCATACTCTTGCTGTAAAGCCTCAATATCTGTATCTGTTTTTACTTCCGGATCTACGGCTGTTTTAGAAGTTTGTTTTAACAATGATTGTACAGCAAGTCCTGAAGACACTTCCTTGACGGCATCAGCACTTGGCAAAATGCTATGTTGGGTATCATTCTTAGAATCCGGCATTACTGGCGCGGCTGCAAAACCTGATAAAACATTATCTGCTGGCTTTACTTCACCGGGTAGTTTAAATAATATTTCTCCCGAGGGAGTTTCAACTAATACCGTATTTTTATCGCTTCCTCCGTATATGTCCTTTAATTCTTTTTCTGTATGTTCCCTCTTAGTTTCCTGCATCTGTCCAACTAAAGCTTTATAAATATCATCAGACGAAAAATAGTCAGATGACGAATAGATGGAGTCATCGGCACTGGCCTGGCGGTTATTCGGGTCTAAGGCCAAATTGCTTTTACTTGTCTTAGGTGTTAATGTTTTTAACTCTTTGGGTTGTATTTTATAATCTTTCACCTTAAATGCGTTAGGGTTCCATAATGGAGCTTGTTCATCCAAATTTGTCTTTATACCATTTTGATCCCTTACTGGCCTCTGCCGGACATATTTACCATCCTGCTGAACATACGTTACTCTATCCAGCCTATCATCCAATATTCCTATAATATTACTGTTTGCCTGCGAATTTATATTGTTGAAATATTTGTTTACTATAGC
>JBDRLG010000173.1:0-18842 GCA_043813255.1 Candidatus Omnitrophota bacterium | reverse complement strand
TATTTTATCATTATCCCTGATAGAATTATTAATAATACAACTACCTTTTCTAATTATGATCCTGTTGCGAATTGCATGTAATTTGTCTTTCTGCGGCTCGCCTCGCGTCGATGCCCTCGGCTCGCCTGGCGGCTAAGCCAGCGGCTTCGCCGCGAGGCGAGCCGAGGGCTTGACCGCAGAATCTATAAATGGTTTATCGACGATAATAGATCCTGCGCTTTCGCGCAGGATGACAGCAATGGAGTTTTGCAACAGCCTCATTATTCATTGATTTAAATACACCATTCAGAATATTTTTCTTGCAGAATCGTGGTTTTATGTTAATATTAAATCAATTATGATGATAATCAGTTACATAAAAATTATGAATAATAAAGCAAAAAGCCTTGTTGTAATAATGATAAGTATTGCTGTTTTTGTCTTATTACTGCGAATTGTTATTTTGAGCATTATTAAAATAAATATTGAGCAGAACGAATCAAATGCTCAGACAACATTAAAGCTAATCGCTATAGCCCTTGAAAATTATGCTAAAGATAATCAGGGCGCCTTTCCCGCAAAAATTTCCGTATTAAATCATAGTAGTTCAAAATATCTAGATAAAGACTATATTAGTTTGTCTCCTGTTCAAGGTTATAATTATAGTTGTTCAAGGCTGGAACAATCAGGTTATAATTGTTCGGCTATTCCGGTTAATTGTAATTTAACGGGAAAAATGAATTATACCGTAAGCACAGGTAATTTATTTGTATCGGAGAAATGCGGTAAGAAAGAATGAAATGGAGCTCCTCCTTCATTCGCCCCTTTGCTTTCTTGCGAAAGTAAGAAGGGGGAGGTTTTCAGACCGCGGAGTATAAATATTCAAAGCATGGCAAAAATTTATGCCCTTCGTGCCAATTTATTCGGTTCATCTATTATTTTAAATTGGCTGGAAGGGACTTTTATTATAGTTTATAAAAGAATTAATAATTATGGTTAAAAATAATAATAAATGCTGGAGGGGTTTAACGCTTGTTGAAGTAATGGTGACATTTGCTATTTTAGCATTTGTATTGTCAGGGCTGCTGGCTTTATATTTAAATATATTTTTGTTAAGTGACATAAGCCGGCAGACGATTCTGGCTTCTAACGCGGCTGAGGCTGAAATGGAGTTAATTAAAAATACTAATTTTGATAATTTATTAGCGCTTAATGGCAATACTTTTAATCTCAACGGCTTTCCCGCGGCAGACGCGATAGGTGTTATAAACGTATCTAATACCGCTTATACTGATTTACTGCGCGTAAGGGTTGTTATTTCTTTTAGGCAAAGAGGGCAGAGGATAGTAGGAGAGGATAGGAATCTGAATGGTGTTTTAGATACGGGAGAAGATACTAATGGCAATGGGCAGATAGATTCGTCAGTAGAAATAGTAACATTAATTTCAAGGTAGAGTATAATATGAAAAAGGGGTTTACATTAATAGAAACATTAGTTGTAGTAGTAATGTTTACTTTTCTGTTTGCCGGTATATTCGCGGTATTGACAACTTCTGAGCGCAGCTGGCAGACTATCAGGGATAAATTGATTGAACAACAGCAGGCAAGAAGGGGCATTGACCAAATGGTTAAATTGCTCAGGCAATCAAATGCTTCTTGGCAGCTGGGCGGAGTTACATATGGAATAACTATTAGTGATGCAAATCAAAGGATAGATTTTTATAACCCTGTTTTTGATGCTTTAGGGAATATTACAGGCTTAAAGAAAATAACTTTTAAGTTAGACCCGGTTAATCCCAGCTATTTATTAAAGAAAGAGGGGACAGCAAATAGTGTTATTATTGCTACTGATGTGCGGAGCATTAATTTTGCAGGAGGCTGTGCTGGATGCGCGGCTTATAATTGTGCTACTGTAGCGGTTGACTGCCCTGTAGTCACAATACAGTTTACCAGCAGAAAACAGGCAGATTTTACTGTGAATAGCCAAGTGACTTTTAGGAATTCAAGTTTAACTTTACCGGGAGCAGCTGTAATTGAAGAACCAGCACAAGGAGAATTCTAAGATGAAAAAAAGAGGCATAGTATTGATTGTTTCTTTAATGGTATTGGCCGTAGTCCTGATTTTGACCAGTGTGTATTTTTCAGGATTAATTTCAGAACAAAGGTCAGCTGATGTGGAAAAATACTCTATGCAGGCTCTTGAACTGGCTGAGGCAGGTTCAAGCCATGCTGTATCAGAATTGAGAAACAGAGTCAGAACTGATTTGTATACGAACGTTAATAATGTGACACAATCCGCTACGCTGGCAAACTATTATTCTATTGATGATGCCTTGGGTTTTTTGCACGATTATGCTTTTCCTGATAGTAGCCCTCCTCAATGGGATGCAGCTAAGGCGACGTTAGCAATTACTCCTTTAAATCTTAATACCGCAGTTCAGGGAAGTTATAATGCGGATTTGATTTTTACACAGAATGGAGCGGTTACTAATCCTTCGCCCGATGTGTATGTATTTCCATATACTTATATTATAGAAGCGACAGGGACAGTTACGTCAATTACTCCTTCATTGCAAAGAAGTGTCAGGTTGACGCAGGGAACTTTTAGTATTACTGTGCGCCGTGATAATTTCGCGAAATACGCATTATTTACTTCTCATCATCGAGCTCCCGGAGGGACTACGGTTTGGTTTACTGATACAACAAATTTCAATGGCCCGGTATCAACTAATGAAAGGTTTAGTTTTGCTTTAAATCCAAGCGCTCATTTTACTGAACAAGTGTCTCAACATGAGAAAAAAGCAAGGTTTTATAATAATGGCAGTTCTATTTTGTTGAATGATGATAAGAATGGAATCAAAGATGTCCCGATATTTGATAAAGGATTTACCAGAGACGCGGGTATAGTAAATCTTACTTCTTCAGTATCTCAAGCGGATTTAAAGAACGAAGCATTGGGAGGGGATCCCGATCCCGGTTCAAACGGAATTTATATAGCTAATGACGGCACTAATGTTACCGGAGGTATTTTTATTAGAAGCAACGCAAGCAATATTTCTCTAACTATGTCGGTAGACGCGGGTGATGATAATATCGCAGTTTATAATATTTCTCAGGGGGTAACATCAAAGGTAATTAGTGTGGATTTTGTAAATAATACTACTACAGTTACAGGCACAGGCAGCCCGCAGGTTTTTAGCGGTATCCCCGACGGTACAAAAGATGAGGGGGTACTTATTTATGCTAATAATGATATTGTGAATTTTTCTGGAATTGTGCAGAAGGATTCTAATATGACAGTGGCAAGTGAAAGAGATATAGTAATTACTAATAATGTGGAATATAGCCAATTTAATTCCGGGGCAATTCCAAACGCGCTGGGTTATAATAATATCTTAGGTATTCTTTCATGGGGAGGGGATGTCAGAATTGGAACCAGCGCGCCAAATAATGTCGATATTCATGGGATAGTTATGGCTCCGCATGGAGTATTTACTGTGGATAATTATACTGCTGGTTCTCCTCGGGGTACGGCAACTTTACTTGGCGGGGTAATAACTGATTTTTACGGCCCCTTCGGGACTTTTTCTGGTGGTGTGCCTGTTTCCGGATACGGAAGGAATTTTGTTTATGATTCCAGGGTTTTAAATGGGATGACGCCTCCGTATTTTCCATATTTGAGCAATTTTACTTCTTCTATTTCAGATTCTGATGGTGATGGTGTTGATGATTTGGGCAATATACTCATTTGGCAAGATAGGGGGTTATAAATGAATAAAAAATTATTGATGTTAATTGTTGGTATAGGGGTTATATATATTAGTATAATTTTTATAGTATTCTTAGCAGGCAGGCAGCAGCAAAAAAACGCGGTTCCTTTACCAGTACCGGCCCCTGCGAAGGTTCAGAAAAATATTAATTTAAATAAACAAAAACAGCCGGCCTTTGAAGAAAAGAGTAAGCCTGCTGAGCCGGAAATTGAATATGAGCCTAAAGTAGAACAAGGCCCGCTTCTTATGTAGTTAACACTGAAAAAGTATATTTTTGATGATGAGATGCCTTAAATTTGTCATTCTGCGGCTCGCCTCGCGGCGAAGCCCTCGGCTTCGCCGCGAGGCGAGCCGAGGGCGTGACCGCAGAATCTATAAATGGTTTATCGACGAGAATAGATCCTGCGCTTTTCCGCCGTAGGCGGATCCGCCTTCGGAGGACGCGCAGGATGACAACAATAGAGTTTTACAACAGTCATGATTACACAGATTGAAAAGCAGATTACATAGATTAAAACAGCGCCGAGTTTATATCTGTGTAATCTTTCTAAAATCTGTGTCCCGACGTAACGTCGGGATTGCTGGGTTTTTCAGCAGTAACTATGTAAAAAATACCAGTATCAGGAGAATAATAGAAATGCAGATAGTTTCAACAATACTAGATAAATTTAAGGGTAGGTTCCCTAAAGAAAAATTTTCTTTAGGATTAGATATCGGGACTTCCGCGGTAAAAGCCGTAAAACTAAGAATGTTAAAAGAAAATATAGAATTATGCGGATTTGATACTTTCCCAGTAGAGAATAATTTAATTGAAGTGATAAAAACTATTATTAAGTCTCAGAATATGAATGTAGTTAATATTTCCGTATCCGGGCCTTTAACAATAATCAGATACATGGAATTTCCTAAGATGCAGCCGGAAGAATTAAAACAGGCTTTAAAATTTGAAGCACAAAAACATATACCATTTCCAATAGAGGAGGTCCATCTAGACGCGCATATTTTAAAAAACGACCTGCCGGATAATAAAATGATGGTTTTGATTGCAGCGGTAAAAAATGAATTTATCTCTCAGCGGTTGGAACTTATGAAAGATGCGCAGGCGATAGTTAATGTAATAGATATAGATTCTTTAGCGCTAATAAATATTTTTAATCATACAAAAGTAGATAATATTGAAAATAAGGCTATAGCTTTGATTAATATAGGCGCAGCAGAAATCAATTTGAATATATTAGAAAATGGCATTCCTCTTTTAAGCAGGGATATGCATGTTGGCGGTAATAAGTTTACTCAGAGAATTGTTGAGTCTTTCGAATTGGATTTTAAAACCGCGGAAGCAAAAAAACTTGATTTTAAACAAGAAGATGCCGAAAAAATAAAACAGTCATGGGAATCAGTATTCATCAGTATAATTAATGAAGTGCGGGTATCGTTAGATTATTATGAGAGCCAGAGTTCTTCTTCTGTCACTAAGATTTTTATATCAGGAGGAGGTTCTCTTTTGAGAGAGCTTAAGGATAATTTAGCAAAGGCATTTGAAATTCAAGTTGATTATTGGGATCCGTTTAAACAGATGAATATTTCTGATAAATTAGATTTGCAGAAGCTAAAAGCTGTTTCTTCACAATTAGCAGTAGCTGGCGGGTTAGCGTTGAGGCAATAAAAATGATAGAAATAAATTTTTTACCGGCAGAATTGCAAGAAAAACCCAGCGCGGCAGGAATGCGGCCGGGGGCGTTTATTTATGCGGTTCCGGCGGTATTTATTATATTAATGCTTATGCATGTATATTTAGCGTTAGTTGGCATTAGCCTGGGCCACAAATATAATGTTCTTAATAATAAATGGAAGGGTTTTGAATCACAGCGTAAACAAGTTGAAGATGAAAAGAAAAAATATAATCTGGTTTCTCAGGATTCTTTAGCGTTACAGGAATTTACTAAGGGAACTTTGAATTGGTCTGAAAAGTTGAATTTGCTAAGTTTAAAGCTGCCTTCCGGGGTTTGGTTTAATGCAATTGAGCTGGCAGGCAGGAATTTTGTTTTAAAAGGCGCAGTAATTTCTTTAGAAAAACAAGAAGTATCTTTAATTAATAAATTTTTATCGAATTTAAAATCAGACAGCGATTTCTCCGAGGGTTTTGCAAAACTTGAATTAGGCCCGGTAAAGAGAGATAATATCGGTGGTTATGATATAATAAATTTTGTATTAGAAGGGGTATTAAATTAGTTTCTATTGGGAAAAAATAGAAACTATGATTACATATGGTGTCACAATCTATATTTTAACGCGGTAGCCGCAACCTTTAGGTTGCGTTTCCGACGCTGATAAAACGCTCCGCTTACGGAGCGGCTACCAAAAATGCAATTACGACATAGTCTGATTGCGAGGACCCCGACGTTACGTCGGGGGACGAAGCAATCTTCCGTCGTTAAGATTGCTTCGCTCCGCTCGCAATGACACTAATTTGGACAGTAATGATATGGCGGATAAATTAAAAAAATGCTAAAAGACTTACAGGGGTTTATAAATAAATTAAATTTAGATAATAAGAAAATAATCCTGATTTTATTGATAGCTTCAGCTGTATTTTATGCGGATTATTCTGTTATCGTTAAATTACAGTCTAACTCTATTAATAGCTTAAAGCCAAAAATATCAAAATTAAAAAAGGACTTAGATAATCTTGAAAGGGAAATAACAAATGTAAAGAACCTAAAAACTAACCAAGCCCAGCCGGTTAAAAGTAAAGAGGTAATTTCTGAAGAACAATTGCCGTTGTTGATTGAAGATATATCTAATACCGCGAATAAAAATAATGTGAAAATTTTACAAATAAAACCGTTTAAAGAAAAAGAAGCTAATAATGCCTCTTCCGGAAATTTTAGCCGGTATAACATAACTTTAGATTTAGTTGGAGACTACCATGGTATTGGTAAATTCATAAATGACTTGGAAAATGCAGATAAACTTATAATTGTGGAAGGGTTTAAAATTACCCGTAACGGGAAGGATTATTTAAAAGAAAACATAGTTTTATTATTAAAGACATATGTTAAGAAATAAATTATATTCAGCGTATTCCGCCATAGGCGGATTCGCCTTCGGAGAAAGCGTAGAGCGTATAGTGTATAGTAAGAAAATGCTGGCTGCTATCCTTGTTTGCCGGCAGTCAGGTGTTATTCATTATCTGTTATCTGTTTTCTTGATTTTTTCATTTTTCATTTTTCATTTTTCATTTTATTGTTTTGCCCAGGATAATTTTATCTATGATGCCAAAGGCAAACGCAATCCGTTTATTCCTTTAGTTACAGCTGATGGCAGGCTGCTTAAACTTGATGTTGAAGAGACAAGGGGAGATTTAGCGATAGAAGGAATTATCTATGATGAACAAGGGGTATCTTACGCGATCGTTAATGGTTCAGTTGTTAAAGCTGGAGATATTATTAATAATGCTCAAGTTTTAAAAATAGAAAAGAATAAGGTAATTCTTATTAAAGAAGGGAAAGAACTTGAATTAGAATTATTAAATAAAAATAAGGAGGATTAGTGAATACAAAATGGTATTATGCCAATTTAAAAATTTTAGTGTTAGTTTTTTTTATTGGATTGTTATTTACAAACCAGAAGCTTTCATTGGCGCAGGCAAATAATAAAAATTCTTCTGTTGGTGAGGTTCCGCTGGAACAAGCGTCTGCCGTAAATGTTGCTGTGGAAAATCAGCCTGCGCGGGAAAGTAATTCTCAGCATTCTGAAAATGTTACCTTGGATTTTAATCAGGCAGATATCCGGAATGTCCTGAAAATTATTTCTTTAAAAGCAGGGGTAAATATTGTAACTACGCCGGATGTTATAGGTAATGTAACAATTCGTCTTGTGGATGTCCCATGGGAAATGGCATTGGATGTTATCCTGAAAACTTATGGTTTTGGTTATGAGAAACAGGGGAATGTTATTTTAGTTACTAATATGGAGAATATTAGTAAATTTCAATCTGAGGAGCCGTTAAGGACTGAAATTTTTAACCTTAAGTTTTTGGACGCGCAGGACGCGGAACGCGCTTTAATACCTATGATTTCACAGCGGGGAAGAATCTCTATTTTATATAGCAGAGGCCAAAAGGGATGGCAGTTTGGTACTTTTAAGATAGGGAAAGAACAGACGACTGCAGGCCAATTGTCAGCTGTGGATAGCTCGTCTGATATGCGGACAGAAACTGTCTCTGTAGAAAGGACTCCAGAAGGCAGGGCTATCTCTAATAAAGTTGAATTTGAACCTTCGGTTAAATCAAAGACTTTAATAGTTACTGATACTGCTTCCAGCTTAGACAGAATAAAGAATTTTATTAAAGAGATTGATATTATGCCCAAGCAGATTTTAATTGAAACCAAGATTATGGAAGTTAGTAAGGATAGGTTAAAAGATATTGGTTTTGATTGGGGCACTGGTACGGCGGGAGCATCTAATTACGATGTTCCTCCTGGAGATATTTATTTGGATGTGAAAGACTATAAGACAATCGCCGGCAGGAATCTGGCTTCTGAATTTACCCCCAGCCTTTTTAACCCGCCAGAAGGCACTACAACTTTTACGGGCACATATCCTTATCGGGCGGGTATGGAGATGATATTTAAAAAATTAACCGGAGATCAGTTTGAAGTTATTATACACGCTCTTGATCAGGATGCTCATACTAATACTTTATCGTCTCCAAGGATAGTTACTTTAGATAATCAGGAAGCGTCTATTTTAGTAGGTTATCATACTCCAATTTTGACTTCAAGTGTTACCGCGGCTTCTACCAGTACTGGCCCGACTCAGATTCAAACTTTGGATTATTATCAGGAAATAGGCATAAGGCTTAATGTTGTCCCTCAGGTGGGTGAAAATAATTATGTTAATATGCTTATTCATCCTAGCGTTACATCAAGCAATTCAAGCGTTACCGCGACAAATGTCGCGGGTACAGGCGCGGATGCCATAACCAGTGTAATTAATTATCCTATTATTGATGTGCGTGAGGCACAGACCCAGGTAATTATGAAAGACGGCGAAACAGTAGTTATAGGAGGATTAATAAGTGATGTTAAGGGCAAAGAAACAATAGGTATCCCTTTTATAAGTAAAATACCACTTTTAGGGGATCTTTTTAAGCGGGATATTAATACTGTATCAAAAGTAGATTTGCTTATATTTATTACAGCGCATATTATTCAAGAAGATGATTTCAACTCTAAGAGTATTGCCCATCTGGAAGATAAAATGGAAAATAAAAATAAATTTAAAATGATTGATAGGCAATCCGTAAAAAACAAGCCATGAATTCGTAGAATTATTTAGAATAAAATCTGCTATAACCAGTCCCTGGTTATTAGAATATTTGGCAATAATTCTTGTTTTGTCATTGCCCTGCCTGTCAGGGCAATCCATGGACTAACGAATATCGTCGATAAAATGCTTCTGGATTCTCCGAATAATTACCGATGCTTCGATCGGGGTGAATCGGAGAAGAGGCTGTTGCAAAACTCCATTGCTGTCATCCTGCGCGAAAGCGCAGGATCTATTATCGTCGATAAACCATTTATAGATTCTGCGGTCAAGCCCTCGGCTCGCCTCGCGGCGAAGCCGAGGGCTTCGCCGCGAGGCGAGCCGCAGAATGACAAATTTAAGGCATTTCGCAACAGGCTCGAGAATAGCAGCGTGAAGGTTTTTCGCGGCAGCTTCTATAGGGAAAATTTATACTTTACTATACCGTAAAAATGTGCTAAATTCTGGTATGGGAAAATATCCATATGAGTTATAAAATAGGTTTTATTTTTAGTAAAAGATGTTTGATGAAATATATATCGCATTTGGATTTGATGCGTTTATTCATGCGCTCGATGCGCAGGGCTGAATTGCCGCTTAAAATGACAGAAGGTTTTAGCCCGCGGGTTAAATTAAGTTTTAAAAGAGCATTGAAGCTGGGTATAGAAAGTAATAATGAAGAAGCTAGTGTTGTGTTAACAGAATTTATTGCCCCTGATGAATTTAGCCGCAGGTTACAGGAGCAGCTGCCAGAAGGCATATTTATACAAGATGCGAAACTGGTTTTAAAATTAATGTAATTAATGTAATTATATGGAGGATTGATGCCAAAGGAAATTTTAATAAATGTTGAAACTCAGGAAAAAAGAGTTGCTATTATAAATGAAGAACGGATGGAAGAGTTTTATATTGAACGCCCGCAGGATAAGACTATCGTCGGAAATATTTATAAAGGTACGATTGAAGCAGTATTGCCGTCTATCGGAGCTGCTTTTGTTGATATAGGCCTGCCTAAAAAAGGATTTCTTTATTTATCTGAAATTGAATACGCGTTTGAATCATTGGAACCCAATGAGGTAAGCCCGAAAAACAGTCCGCATATTAAAACAGAGATTAAAAAAGGGCAGGAAGTTTTAGTGCAGGTTGTAAAGGAATCATTTGGAACAAAAGGCCCGCGGCTTTCATGCCATATAGGGATTGCGGGCAGGTATTTGGTTATTATGCCGCAGGATAATCAGATAGGTGTTTCTAGAAGAATAGAAGATGATGAAGAAAAAAAGCGTTTAAAACAGGTTTTTTCTGAAGTTAAAACTTTGAAGGACGCGGGTTTTATTGTCCGTACTGCTGCTTGGGGTAAATCAAAACAGGAACTCTTAAGAGACGCCCATTTTCTTTTAAAATTATGGAAGAGGATAGAGAAGGTTTCTCAGGGTAAAAAATCTCCTTGTGTTATTTATGAAGAGTATGACCTTATCCTTAGGGTGATTAGAGATTCTTTTACAGAAGATGTTAATAAATTGATAATTGATTCTAAAGCGGAATTTTATCGGATTAAACGTTTTATGAGAACGTTCTTAAGGTACCTTGCTAACAGGATAGAGTTGTATAGAGGGGATAATTTATTTGGAGATAAAGATATTGAAAAACAGATTAGCAGGATTTTTGAGGCGAAGGTATACCTTAAATCCAAAGCCTATATTATTATTGAACCTACTGAAGGGCTGGTGGTTATAGATGTTAACAGCGGAGGTTTTACAAAGAAATTAAGCCAGGAAGATTCAGCTTTTAAAGTTAATTGTGAAGCCGCTATAGAGATAGCCCGGCAGCTGCGGCTGCGGGATTTGGGCGGCATAATTGTTGTTGATTTCATTGATATGGAAAAAGAATCTCACCGTAGAGAAGTGTTTAATGTTTTTAAAAAGGGTTTGCATAATGATAAAGCAAAATATGATATATTAGGTATTTCAAAATTTGGCCTTTTGGAAATGACCAGAGAAAGAATCCATAAGACGGTGCATAATCTTTCTTATCAAAGCTGCCCTTATTGTTCAGGCAAAGGAAAGGTAAAGTCCCCTGTAACAATGGTAATATACACGTTTAAGGAATTAAAAAAATACCTAAAGAATAACCCCGTGAAAGAGATAAACATTACTTTAAATCAAGATGTTATTGATGAGATTTTAAAGGAAAAGAATACAGTAAGGTCCATAGAGCATAAATTTAGGACTAAGATTAATTTCATATCTAATCCTTCCTTGCATATAGAAGATATTAGGATAGCTTAACCTATGCCTTCCTATGTGATTATCGTCTCTAATTACCGGAATAAATACTTGATTTTGTTGTTGTTTAAATATATAATAAAAATCTATACTTAAAGGAAAATAACCTGTTTCTTGCATAAACACTTAATCCGCCGCAGGCGCATCCGCTTCCGGCGGAAATAATGTAAAGTATAAGAACCTGGAAACATTATTGAAAAGAAACCTACTCCATAGTATAAACACATAAAAATTCTCTCACGATAATTTTTAAGTATACTACGGAGTCAATAATGTAAAGTATAAAAACCTAGAAGCATTATTGAAAAGTAACCTGCTCCATAGTATAAACACATAAAAATTCTCTCACGATAATTTTTAAGTATACTACGGAGTCAATAATGTAAAGTATAAAAACCTAGAAGCATTATTGAGGAGAAAGAATGGCCAATCATAAAAACCATAACCAAAAGAAAAACAACCTAAATAAGCGTTTTTCTTTTGGTTGGATATTCGCAGTCATTATATTATATATAATAATAAGTTCTTTTAATATTTCTCTAAGCGGCTTGCCTAAGGAAAAATCATATAGTGAATTTTACGGGATGTTAAAAGATAATCCCGAAAGTATTAAAGTACTTAGTAAAACTGATACTTTACTGCAGGGTGAATTAACAGATAATAGTAAATTTTTTGTTAATATTCCTGAAAATGACCCTGAATTACTTAATATTATGCGGGAAAAACTAAGGAATTTTGAGATTAAGCCGCCGCGCACTTTATGGGCTAATTTATTATTTTCTTTAGGGCCAGTGATTCTATTAATAGGTTTTTTCTGGGTAATGTCGGCCAGAGGCGAACAATTAGGCAATAAAGTAATGGGGTTTGGAAAAATCCGGCCTAAAATGCACAATGAAAAGCAGGCTGAAAAAGCTACTTTTAATGATGTCGCGGGGGTAGATGAGGCTAAAGAAGAATTAAAAGAAGTAATAGAGTTTTTAAAGGACCCTCAGAGGTTTCAAAAATTGGGTGGCAAGATTCCTAAAGGAGTGCTTCTTGTAGGCCCGCCGGGCTGCGGTAAGACACTTATCGCGAGGGCTGTTGCCGGTGAAGCAGGCGTTCCTTTTTTTAGCATATCCGGTTCAGACTTTGTAGAAATGTTTGTGGGTGTGGGAGCCAGCCGTGTTAGGGATTTATTTGATCAAGGCAGGCGCGCGTCCAAGCAGTCGGGAAGGGGAGCTATTATTTTTATTGATGAGATAGATGCTGTGGGACGCTTGCGTTTTTCCGGTATCGGCGGCGGCCATGACGAACGGGAACAAACCTTGAATCAGCTGTTAGTTGAGATGGACGGATTTGATACAGAAAAAGGGATAATACTTATAGCAGCTACTAACCGGCCTGATACTTTAGACCCCGCGCTTTTGCGTCCGGGCAGGTTTGATAGAGTTATTGTTGTAAATCTGCCGGATATCGCAGGCAGGGAAGCAATATTAAAGGTTCATATAAAGAAAATAAAATTAGCTCTGAATGTGGATTTAAAATTAATTGCTCGGCATACTTCTTTATTTTCTGGGGCAGATTTAGCTAATTTATGCAATGAGGCCGCGCTTTTAGCCGCACGGCATAATAAAGAAGCAGTTGAACAGGTGGATTTAGAAGCTTCTATTGAACGGGTGATAATGGGGCCTGAGAAAAAAAACTGTGTTATGTCTAAACATGAAAAAGAATTGACTGCTTATCATGAAGCAGGGCACGCGTTGCTGTCATTATTAATACCTGAAGTTGATCCAATGACTAAAGTTTCTGTTATTCCTCGTGGTATGGCAGGCGGGTATACTTTAACTCCTCCAAAGGAAGATAAGCGATATCATTCTAAAAAGGAATTTTTTGGTGATATTACTGTGGCATTAGGCGGCAGGGTTTCAGAAGAGATAACTTTTAGTGATGTGACTACCGGAGCTTCCAATGATTTGGAATGGGCAACCCGGATAGCAAGAAATATGGTATGTGATTTTGGCATGAGTGATCGTTTAGGCAATGTTACTTTGGGCAAGAGCCACGGGCCGGTATTCTTAGGCAGGGATCTTGTGGAAGAAAAAAATTATAGTGATGAAACTGCTAAGTTAATAGATGAAGAAGTAAAACATATTATTGATCAATGCTATAACCGCGCAAAAACGCTAATTATGGATAATCAGGATAAGCTTAAATTACTAGCCAACACTTTATTAGAAAAAGAAGTACTTAATGTTGAAGAAGTAAGGTGTTTGATTGGGATGGAAATAAAAGATGCGGATATTACAGGTTGATAATCTTAATAGGCTGACGCAAATAATGCGGGATATTCATGTTGACCCTTATGGTATTAAAATAATGCGTTTAAAAGGGATAATGCATTTAATTAAATTAAATTCTATTCCTAACATTGCCGCGAATATATTAAAGCAGGAGATGCTTTCTTTAGGCGGAGATGTGGCAGTTAGCCGGGATTCTTTAATAGGAAAAAACAAGAAAACAGATTGTTTGGTAATGGGTAATTTATCGCAAATAAACCGGCTTAATCATAAACTAAACCGGCAGCCGTTTGGCCTGAGCCGTTTAGGGTTAGATATATCGCAGGCAATAGAAAATTATCAAAAAGATAATTTAACGCTTGAACTTGGCAGATATAGGTTAAATCTTAAACGCCGTACCCATATTATGGGAATTATTAATTTAACGCCGGATTCATTTAGCGGAGATGGATTATGTCCATCGTCCGTCGTCCATCGTCCGTCGTCCATCGAAAAAATTATTGAGTTTGTCGAAAAAATGATTAATGATGGGGCGGATATTATTGATGTTGGTGGAGAGTCGAGCAGGCCGGGAGCTTCGACAGTTTCTTTAAAAGAGGAATTAGCCAGAACTATACCTGTAATAAAGCAATTAGTAAAAAGGATTAAAGTTCCTATCTCTATAGATACATATAAACCTGAAGTTGCTAAAGCTGCTTTGGATAATGGCGCGGTTATGGTTAATGATATTTCCGGGTTAAGAAATCCTGCTATGGTTAAATTGGTTGCTAGGGAAAAAAGCGGAATAGTTATTATGCATTCAAAGGGTTCGCCTAAAAATATGCAAAATAATCCTAAGTATAAATCTGTAATTGATGAGATTATTAAATATCTGGGGAATGCTATTATTCGTGCCCGGGATGCGGGTATAAACAGAGAAAAGATTATAATAGATCCGGGCATAGGTTTTGCTAAGAACATAGAACATAATGGACAAATACTTAAGAATCTTAAGGAATTTAAAGTTTTAGGCCAGCCGATATTAATAGGGGCATCGAGGAAGTCGTTTATTGGCAGTATATTAAATGCAGGAGTAAATGACAGGTTGGCTGGTACAATTTCAACTTGTATCCTTGCGGCTAAAAACGGCGCTAATTTTTTAAGAGTCCATGATGTAGGGATGGTAAAACAGGCGATTAAGGTGTTTGATACTGTAAATAACGCTTAAGTAGTAAAGATATGAAAATTCCAAGCACCAAATAACAAATAAGTTCCAAATGCCAATTACCAAAATAATTAATAAATTTATGTTTTGGATATTGGGATTTGGAGATTGAGATTTATAAGGAGTATGATTGATGGATATATTGTTTAATCTCCTATCTATTTGGAAACCGATTATTGAAATATTGATATTATGGTTCCTTATTTATCATATTATGTTTTTTTTCGTAGGAACGCGCGCTATACATGTTTTACGAGGCATTATTATTTTACTGGTTGCGTTTTTTTTATTTCAGAGGCTGGGTTTAGAAGTTTTGGATTGGTTATTTACAAAATTATTCGCGATTTCCGTTATCGCGATTTTAATTATATTCCAGCCCGAGATAAGGCAGGGTTTGGCTAAATTAGGGCGCAGGCATTTGATGGGGGCTGTTTTAAAAGAAGAAGAGATTGAATATATACTAAAACAGTTTGCCAAGGCCGCGGAAAATCTTTCTAAAGTAAAGATTGGCGCGCTTATCGCCATAGAAAATAATGATTCTTTGGCTCCATTTATTGAGAGCGGAGTAGTTGTAGATGCGCGTGTATCCAGTGAAGTGATAGAAACAATATTTAATCCCAAGAGCATACTTCATGATGGAGGGATGATTATTCAGCATGGCCGTATTATTGCCGCGGGGTGCCTGTTTCCCTTAACCGATAATCAGGATTTGAGCCGGATATTCGGGACAAGGCATAGGGCTGCTTTAGGATTGAGTGAGGAAACAGACGCGGTAGTTATAGTTATATCTGAAGAAAGGCAGGATTTAACCTTAGTACATCAAGGCAGAATGTATAGGGATTTAAATAAGGAAGAATTAGTTTCTAAAATTAAAAATATACTGAAGCTCGAGACAGATTAAAATGATTAAAAAAAGTATTAATTTATCTCAACGTCTTACTAGTTGGTTGACATCTCATCCTTGGCTTAAATTAATAGCCTTGGTAGTGGCTATATTAGTATGGTTTTATGTAAAAGGAGAGATAAATAACGGTAGTATTAAATATAAATAGCTATGCCCAGATTAGGCGTGAATATTGACCATATTGCTACTTTGCGGCAGGTAAGGCATGGTATTGAACCTGAACCGTGTTTTGCGGCTTTGATTTGCCAGACAGCAGGTGCTGACTCAATTGTCGTGCATTTAAGAGAAGACCGAAGGCATATTAAAGAACGCGATTTATATATTTTAAAGGATGTCGTAAAAGTAAAACTTAATTTAGAAATGTCTTTGGCAGAAGATATTATTGAAATAGCCTGTAAAGTAAAGCCGGATCAGGTGACTATAGTTCCGGAAAAAAGGCAGGAATTAACTACTGAAGGCGGTTTAGATGTTGAGGCTAATTTTAACAAAATAAAACAAGCCTTGAATAAATTTAAAAAATATGGTATACCTGTCAGCTTATTTATAGATCCGGATAAGAAACAGATAGATAACACAAAAAAACTGGGGATAAAATTTATAGAACTGCATACTGGAAAATTCGCGGACGCGCAGAACCAAAAAGATTCAGACAGTAATTTTAGTCAGGTTGTCCAAGCGGTAAATTACGCGGCAGCAAAAAAAATTACAGTTTTTGCGGGCCACGGATTGAATTATTATAATGTCAGCAGGATAGCCAAGATAAAAGGAATTGAGGAATTAAATATAGGTTATTCTATCATTTGCCGTTCAGCTTTAATAGGCCTCCAACAGGCGGTCAGGCAGATGAAAACATTAATCAGTTAGTTAACGTGAGTTTGATATAAAATATTTTTGGTAGCCGCCTCGCCTTTGGCGGGGCGCAGTAAAGTGCTCCGCTTACGGAGCGACTACCATCAAAACCACCCATTAACCATGTTATTAATAGGAACAGGTGTAGATATAACTGAGGTTAGCAGATTGCGCCGGGCCGCTTTAAAATGGGGCGATGAGTTTTTAAACCGCGTATTTACAAAAGAAGAGCTGGTTAATGCTAAATCCCGGGCGAGTATATATCAGCATCTGGCAGGAAGATTTGCTGCTAAAGAGGCGATCTTTAAGGCATTTAATGATAAACATTTAGGCTGGAAAGATATACAAATAATAAATAATAAAGAAGGTAAGCCTATTGTGGAGATGTTAAATTCTAAAGGCAAGAATCTAGATATTCAAATATCTATATCTCATGTAAAAAACTATGCGGTTGCCAACGCGATTATTACACAGAAAGATTAATTCTTGTAAAAAAGATTTTGGGCATGTTTTTGTGTTAGCTGGTTCTTTGAGATATTCAGGAGCTGCTGTTTTGTGCGCGCAAGCCGCCTTGCGTTCAGGTGCCGGTTTAGTGACTTTAGGAATTCCTAACAGCCTGAATAACGCGGTTATAAAGATAAAACCCAAAGAAGTTATAACTTTGCCTTTGCCGCAAACCATGCAGGCGGCTTTGAGCCTTACGGGGTATAAAGAAATTAAAGAGTTTATAAAAAAGGCAGATATTACTGTAATAGGTCCGGGTTTAGGTCAGGATAAGTCAACATTCGCGTTGGTCAGGAAATTAGTATCTAATACAAATAAACCTTTAGTTATCGATGCTGACGGTCTTAACGCATTAGTTGGTTATTTGGAACTATTACGAAAGACGAAAGACGAAGGACGAGAGACGATTTTTACTCCTCATCCCGGTGAAATGGCAAAGCTTATAGGTTGTTCTGTAAAAAAAGTCCAGGATGGACGTGTTAAATGTGCTGAATATTTCGCGAAGAAATATAAGGTTGTTTTAGTTTTAAAAGGGAATAATACAATAGTAGCGGATTATAAAAGTAATATTTTTATTAATAAAACCGGTAATCCCGGGATGGCATCAGCAGGGACAGGGGATGTTTTAACCGGTATGATTGCGGCTTTTTTAGCTCAAGGATTGGATAGTTTTAATGCCGCCAAATACGCGGTTTATTTGCATGGTTTTGCCGGAGATTTAGCGGCAAAAGAAAAAACGCAGATTAGCTTGATTGCGTCAGATATTATTGATAAAATTCCTGAGGCAATAAAAAAATGTAGTTAAAATGGCTATCACGAAACAAAAAGGCGATATTGCTGAAGCATTTGTAACTTATTTCCTCAAGCAACACGGATTTAATGTGCTTATTCCGTGGGGCGAAGATAATAAATATGATCTTGTTAGTGAAAAAAACGGAATTTTTAAGCGAATTCAAGTTAAATATGCTACTCCTAAAGATGGGATAGTTGAAGTAAGAATGAGAAGTTGTAATAATTACAATATTATACATTATTCGCCAGAAGATATAGATATTATTGCGGTATATTCTTCTAATCAAAAGAAAGTATATTTTGTCCCATTAAAGGGTATAAAAAATAGAAGTACATGTAAATTACGTTTAGTACCTACTAAAAACAAACAAAAGAAATATGTTATTATGGCGTCTAATTACGAATCCAGATTGGATTTGCTTGAAAGATAAATTTGCTGGCGTAGCTCAGTTGGTAGAGCTTCTCACTTGTAATGAGAGGGTCGTCCGTTCAATTCGGATCGCCAGCTTTATGGGCAGGTACCCAAGTGGCCAAAGGGGGCAGACTGTAAATCTGCTGCACTTGTGCTTCAGAGCCGCAGTCGCACAATCGGGAATTGATTTGTCGAACAGTTCTGTGGAAGATGTTGTTAAGCAGACTCTGAAGAGCTTGATTTAGAGGATCGGTCGCCGAGTAGCCAACGGTCACTTCGATACGGCTTTCGTTCGACAAGCTCAGGGTAAACGCCTACTCAGTGACCGTTGGCGTATCGAAGCGACCGATTACCCAATCCTCAGCCTGTCTCATCCAAATTCTTGGTAGAAAGGTCTCGGGGGTCAGAGGCTTTACATATATAGTGTAGAGATTGACCAGATTCCCTCCCAGGATATCCATAAAGAGTTGGTCGCCGATCATGGCGGTTTCTTCAGGCTTAGCGTCGATCTCTTTCAAGGCTCGCAGAAAGGCAAACGGTAGTGGTTTAAACCCCATCGA
>JBDRLG010000172.1:0-3067 GCA_043813255.1 Candidatus Omnitrophota bacterium | reverse complement strand
CCATTAGTAATTGAAAATAACAGTGATAATGAGGTAGAGTTAAAAATAGAAGTTTTAGTTCCGCAAGCAGATGAGCTTCAGAAAGGCTATGAACCTATCCCTAACGCGGGCTGGATAAAACTAGAAAAAAATTCATTTATTATTAAGCCAAATGGTAAGGCCCAGACCGATGTTATTATCAGCATCCCTGATAAGAAAGAATACCGCGGAAGAAAATTCCACGTGTTTATTTCTTCTTATACAGTAGGGCAGTCTTTGGGGATAGGGATTAAGAGTAAACTGCTTTTTAGCGTAGAAGGGTTCAGAGAAGGTAGCCGCAACCTTCAGGTTGCGCAATAATACGCAGGTTAAAACCTGCGGCTACCTGCGTAGAGTCAGCCGCAAAGAAATAGAGGATAACATGAAAAGAATATTTTATGGGATTGTTGTAAAATGTCTTAATTGTGTCATTGCGAGGACCCCGACGTTACGTCGGGGGACGAAGCAATCCTTTGTTTTACAATGGGTTAAAGATTGCTTCGCTATCGCTCGCAATGACAAAAAGGCTGTTTTGCAACAGTCCCTTTATGTATTATTATTGTGTATGTTTATGCTTGGATATACTCAAGCCTTCGCGATGAAAGATTATACTTTTGATGTAACTCTATTGGTTGATACTATCCCGCCTGAGACGCAGAATAATTATGACAGTTTGTGGCATAACAAAGATTTTGCGATTGATTTAAGCGCTAACGACGCGCATTCCGGAATAAAGGATGTTTATTATAGAGTTAATGGCGGGCAGATACTAAGTCTTGGCGGATCAGGCCAGCCGTTTATATCAAGTGAAGGCAATAATAACATATTGGAGTACTGGAGCGTGGATAAAGTTGGCAATGAGGAATTTCCTCATCAGTTATTGTCTGATATTAAATTAGATAAGGCTCCGCCATTTGTAGAAATTACCAGCCCTGATAATGAGACAGCTTTTAATGAGGAGCGTATTACAGTCAGCGGCACGGTAACAGATACCTTATCCGGGATAAAAGATGTTACAATAAACTCCGGCGGCGATGATTGGACAGCTATAGTAGATAAAGACGGAAAATTTTCAGCCAGCGATATTAAAATCATTGGAGGGCCGAATAATATTAAAGTTACGGCTTTAGATATCGCGGAAAATGCCGGTGATGATAATGTCTCGGTATTTTTGGGATGGGTGCTTCATTTAAAAATCCCATATGAGGTGGTTAAGGATTATTATAGCGGTGCGGCTTGTTCGCAAATGATACTGAATTATATGCGCGGTGGTGTTGGCAGTGAATTGAGCCAGGAAGAAATCTACAGTTATGGCCGCCAATACAATGATCCTAAGAACGCGGCACTTTTAGAAATGGATGCCCGCGCCATGCGTTATACCTTGGGCCATTTTGATCCGTATGATTTGAGCGATTCCAGCGGCGCGGGAGACGCGTATAGGGGCTATAATTTTGGCGTGGAAGTTTTTGAAAAAGATAAATTTACCGAATACCTTAGAGATATTATTCACTGGATGGCATATCCTGTAACAATCGGCTATTGGCAGCAGAACGGTGAACTTGTGGCACAACCTAATACACCCGCCTCAGTGCCGGCATATGGGGCATATAACCATTGGGTTATAGTAAATGGCGCGGCAACAACAGAAAACCCCATACCCGAACCGCATACAAATCCATGGTGGACGCCGGATTTTACAGTATATGGTTTGTGGCTGACAGACCCCGCGTCAGAAGGGATTGGGCAGGATTTATATGTAACAGCCCAAGCCAGCCAGGAAACATTTTTCCTGCCGCTAGAAAGCCTTGATAATTACAACGGAAAATATTTACAGGTAGCAGAGCCGCCTGAAATAGAAAGCGGCGCGAAAATAGAGATGGCAGACGCGAAGGTAAATGAAGAGACGCTTGAGATATTAAAGATATCCGAAGAGTTATCCAAAGAAATTCCCGAAAGCCTGCCTGATTTCCAGAAACGGCTTGAAAGCGCCAAAAAACATCTATATGACGCCGCGTTAGTGGTTAACCTGAAAAGTGATATTGATTTAGATTCTTCTAAACGGGAGGAACATTCATTAGATTCAGTCTTTACTGCTGACAGCCAATCGCGGTTAGAGCTTGACTGGAGAAAGATAGTAGATTCATCGCTTTTGACAGATGGGAATTTTGTAAAGGCGTTTAACGAAAGCCAGGCAAGAAGTTTTGTTAAAGTCCGGCGCGCAGATAAAGAAAAGGAATTTTATTACCTGATACCGTTTGATAAATATCTCAAAGGGCAGTTCCTTACTTATGCCGCGATAATCATTGACGCGCAAGATGGCAGTTTTCAGGAGGCATCATGGGTTAGAGAGCCGGTGCGGTTTATCCAAGTGTCAAAAGATAAGGCGGTCCAATTAGTGTTATCAGAAAATCCCGCGCTGGAAAATTCTGATTTAGATACTGAATTAATATGGCAGCCGGGCGGGCTTTCACAATCGCCTTTTTATCCGTATTGGAAAGTTCTTTCACGAAATGGAGAAATTTATTTTGTAACTCAAAAGGGAGAGGCGATAAAAGAAGATGAAAAAGAACAATAAAGGATTGTTGCGAAATACCATTTTTGTGTCTTTGCGAGGAGCGAAGCGGCGAAGCAATCTTGTTTTGTCGTCGGAGAATAAGATTGCCGCGCTCCCTTCAGTCGCTCGCAATGACACTTTTGGGGAGTTTCGCAACAGTCCCAATAAGATTATTTTTTCTGTTTTTATTTTTTTGCTTTACGCGTTTATTTTAACACGTGTTGTTTTTGCCTTTGAAGAAATAATTACCGTTCCCGCGGAAAATCCGCAGGGAGTGGAACTTGATTTAAAAAAAGGCGAATATACGGTTAAAATAGAAGGCGGGGCTATGACACTATTTTATCCCATAAATCCTAATTACCATTGGCTGATTGGCGTGGCAGTAGGGACTGATGTAGAAGGATATCAGGATGAGCCGAATATCGGCACAATTTATTTTGACCCGAATCCGCCTGTGCATAGCCAGGCAGAAGCAGAACAGCAGGCAGTAAAAGC
>JBDRLG010000171.1:0-20311 GCA_043813255.1 Candidatus Omnitrophota bacterium | reverse complement strand
TATTTCTGTCATCCTGCGCGAAAGCGCAGGATCTATTATCGACGATAAAATTTTTATAGATTCTGCGGTCAAGCCCTCGGCTTCGCCGCGAGGCGAGCCGCAGAATGACAAATTTGAGGTATTTTGCAACAGACTCTAATTAGTAATTTTTAAATTTTTTATTACGAATTACCATTTACCGATTACGGCAATTAGACAATTTAATTATGCATATAGCGATGTATTATAATAATCGGGATGTGCGGTTTGAAGAGATGCCTAAACCGCAGATTGGCCCGGGTGAGTTGTTGGTTAAAGTGATTGCTTCCGGGATTTGCGGCAGTGATGTGTTGGAATGGTATAGAGTTAAGAAAGCGCCGTTGGTTTTGGGGCATGAGATTACAGGTGAGATTGTTGAAGTTGGCAAGGATGTTAAAGGGTATAAGGTCGGCGACAGGGTGTTTGTTTCTCATCATGTGCCTTGTAATACCTGCCGTTATTGCCTTAACGGAGAGCATACGGTTTGTCAGACTTTACATACTACCAATTTTTTTCCGGGAGGCTTCTCGGAATACTTACGTGTTCCGGCGATTAATGTAGATAGGGGAGTTTTTTTACTGCCTGAAAACGTGTCTTTTGAAAACGGCACTTTTATTGAACCGCTTGCTTGTGTCCTGCGCGGCCAGAGAACAGCTGGTTTTCAGATTGGCCAGAGCGTGCTTATTTTAGGCGCGGGAATTTCAGGATTACTGCATTTGTTATTAGCCAGAAATACAGGCGCGGGGAATATGGTTATTACAGACGTTAATGATTACCGTCTGAATTTAGCAAGAAAATTAGGCGCAACAGCCGCGGTTAATGCCAAGGAAAATATCGCGGATAATCTGCGCAGGGTAAATGGCGGAAGGCTTGCGGATCTGGTGATTATCTGCACATCCGCGTATTCGGCTTTTATGCAGGCGTTAGAATGTGTGGATAAAGCAGGAACTATATTATGTTTCGCGGCTACTGAGCCGGGCGTGAATTTTCCTATTCCGGTAAATGATTTTTGGCGTAAGAGCATAACAATAAAACATTCCTACGGCGCAAGCCCGTTAGATATCACGCAGGCGATTAGTTTGCTTCAGCATAAAAGTATCCCGGTTGAAAAATTAATTACGCATCGCCTGAGTTTAAAAGAAACAGGGCAAGGTTTTCAGCTTGTTGCCGGGGCTAAGGATTGCGTTAAGGTAATTATTGAGCCGCAGAGGTAAGTAGAAGGTAGCCGCACCCTTTAGGGTGCGTTATTTTAATCATCATAAACGCAGGCTGAAGCCCGCGGCTACCAGTATCAACATGGTAGCGTATGAAATATGCTTTAATTTGGGTATTAATGTAATTTTAAGATAATAAAATATAGAATATGATAAACGATATAAATTCAATAATAAAGAAATGTAAGGAACAACGCATAAATGATAAAGTAGCAAGAGTTAAGAATCATACCTCTCTTTGGGCAGGAAATCCTCTCGAAGATAAACTTATAAAAGATATAATTAATAAAGATGAGGCAAAATTAGAAGTAGGTTCGACTAGCAGATATATTAACGAAATATTAGTTTTGCAACTCAAGAAAAAAATTAATATTTCTCATATAGAAAAATATGTTGATAATGATACTGTTTGGAGAAAAGTTCTTCCGTCGTTATTGGAAGAAGCAGAGAGGTGTTATATTAACGGCCATGCTACTGCGGCAGTATTTTTTTGTAGATTAACTATTGAGGCTGCTTTACGTGATAGAATAATTAAATGTAAGGAAGAGAGAAAAGAAAATTTTGATTTGAAAAATGAAGAAAATAGATTAAAAGATCAAACATTGATTAATTTATTGCAAGAAGCCCAGGGAGAGAGATTGGGAATTTTGAATTCTCAAGAAATAGAGAATATCTTTTTAAATCTTAAGAAGAAAAATAAATCTTTTTTTGGTTCAAATGAAAATATTTTTAATAAATTTATACACGGTGATTTTTTATGGATAAAAAAGTTTATTGAAGATGATAGAAGAATAATTATTACTCATGAAGAAGAAACTACAAAAGAGGTTGTCGCTCAGCCAAATATTATTTCTAGTCTTTTATTTATTGAAATATTAGAAGCAACTTACAATGTATTATTGTTGCTTTATCCAAATAAGAGGTAGGCGAATCTTCAGCTTGCGTAATAAAACGCTCCGTTTACGGAGCGGCTACCAATATATGTTAAAAATGTTAGAAACAAAAGAAAAACAAAAGATATATAATCCTTCTAGCGGTGAAGTTATTGCGGAGGTTTCTGTTGCTTCTGAACAGGAATTGGATTCGGCGATAGAAAACAGCCGCCGCGCTTTTGATAATGGGCCGTGGGGGAAAATTTCTTTAGCCCAGCGTAAAGAATTCCTTTTAAAAATATCGCAGGGGATTTTAGAAAACGCAGGTGAATTGGCGCGGTTGGAGAGTTTAAATACCGGTAAGCCGATTAAAGAATCCACGTTTATGGATCTGCCTTCCAGCGCAAAGGCCTTTGAGTATTTTGCCAATAATTTAGAGAAATATTTGGAATCAGAATCAGTTAATGTTGAAAAAGAAGCAGAGTGTAAGCTTTTGCGCGAGTCCATAGGAGTTGTGGCGTTAATTGTTCCCTGGAATTATCCTTTATTAATCGCGTCATGGAAATTAGCTTCCGCGTTAGCCGCCGGAAACACAGTTGTTTTAAAACCTTCCAGCCGGACTCCTTTGACCGCGTTGAAATTAGCAGAGATTATTAAAGAAGCGGGCTTACCTGACGGCGTAGTTAATATAATAAATGGCAGCGGCGATATATTAGGTAGTCAGATTTGTCAGGATAAGCGCGTTGATATGATTTCTTTTACCGGCTCAAATGCGGTAGGCAAAAAAATTATTGAGAATTCTTCGGATAATGTGAAAAAATTAATTATGGAATTAGGCGGAAAATCCGCGAGCATTATTTTAAAGGATGTGGATATAGATACAGCGGTAAATAGTTCTTTATGTTCTGTGTTTTTGAATCAAGGGCAGATGTGCACGCAAATGTCGCGTATTTTAGTTGAGGATGATATATGCGATAAGTTTGTAGATAGTTTTGTTGCGAAAACAAAATGCATGAAATTAGGTCATGGTATGGATTATGAAACTCAAATGGGGCCGTTAATATCGGAGCAGCAGCGCGATAAAGTTATTGCCTGCGTGGAAAAAGCGAAAGCCCAGGGCGCGAAATTAGTTTGCGGCGGAAAGATTCCTGAGGCGGATAATTTAAAAAACGGCTTTTTCTTTGAGCCGGCTGTGTTTACCGATATTTTACCGGATATGGATATATTTAGAAAAGAAGTTTTTGGCCCTGTAGTCTGTATCAGTAAATTTTCTTCTTATGATGAAGCAATAAAGCTTGCTAATGATTCGGATTTTGGCTTAGCCGCCAGTGTTTGGTCTAAAGATGAAAAATTGGCGCATGATTTAGCAGGAAAAATTAACGCGGGCACAATTTGGATTAATACTTATGGTATGTTTTATAACCAAGTGCCATTTGGCGGGTTTAAACAGAGCGGGTTTGGCAAAGAATTAGGCAGGGAAGGGTTTCTGGAATATACACGGTTAAAAAATATAGTTATAGATAAAAGCGCTGACGCAAGACCACTGGTAAATTACTGGTATGGATTTTGATTATATAGGGAAAGAATAATGTCATTGCCCTGCTTGCAGACTGGGACACAATCTATATTCTAACGCGGTAGCCGCAACCTTTAGGTTGCGTTTCCGACGCTGGTAAAACGCTCCGCTTACGGAGCGGCTACCAAAAATGCAATTACGACACAGTCTGTTGTCCGGGCAATCCAGAAAGATTGTACAATGCTCAACTACTGATATTGTCTGGATCATCCTGCCAAGCCGGATGATGACAGAATGTCATTTACCGAAGATGATTTTTTGTAGAGGAGAAGATTATTATGAATATTGTTGAACTTTTAGAAAAAAACGCGAAAACTTATACTCATAAGCCGGCAATAATTTTTAAAGAAACAAATATAGATTTTTCCGTGTTAAGAGATACTGTATTCAAACTCGCGGATAGCCTTAAGAATCTGGGAATAAAGAAGGCGGATAAGGTGGCGATATACCTGCCTAATTGCCCGGAATATATTTATAGTTATCTGGCTGTCTGGGTTTTGGTGGGGATAGCTGTGCCCTTGGATTTTATGCTTACTGAGGATGAATTGGTGTCTTGTTTAACTCATTCTGAGGCAAAGGTTTTAATTTGTAAAGCAAAAGCGAGGCTTTCTTTATCTGCGATAAAAGAGAGATGCCCTTTGTTAAAGGAGATTATTGTTGCCCCTCACCCTGACCCTCTCCCGCAAGGGGCGAGGGAAAAATGGATGAGTTTTGAAAAGATTATAGATGAAGGGAAAAATATCATCCCTCAGGCTTTAGTCCCGACGTCCGTCGGGGCTAAAGCCGAGGATAAGGATTGCGCGATAATTTTTTATACTTCAGGCACTACTGGAAAGCCTAAGGGCGTGCTTATAAATTATTTACAATTATCAGCGCCTCCTAAATCAATGAATTTCTTCGTGGATTTAAATGAAAAAGATATTACTTTATGCGCTTTACCGTTTTCGCATTTAGGCGGGTTGATTTATATTCAGAATTGTATTTCATTTGGCATAACAGTAGTATTGATGGAACGTTTTATTCCGTTAGAATTCTTGAAAAATATCCAGAATTATAAAATAAGCTGTTTTTGGATTGTACCTTCAATGTATTACGCGTTTTTGCAGTTGAAAGAGTTTGAACAGTTTGATTTATCGTCTTTGCGCTGGATGGTTACATTCGGCGCGTCAAATTCGCCTGATGCCTTGCGCAGGTTTCAGCAGTATTGCCCAAAAGCGCATCTTTTAAACGGCTGGGGGTTGACTGAGACTAATGCTCCGACGACTGTTCTTCCCATGGGTTCAACTAAAATTGAGAGTGTTGGCAGGCCCGCGCCGTGGATTGAAGTTAAGGTTATGGATGATAATGGCAATGAATTATCCGTGGGAAGCGTTGGAGAAGTAGCGGTAAAAAGCTGGGTAGTTACAGATGGTTACTATAAAGATACCGATTTAACAAGCCGGACTATTCGTAACGGTTGGTTTTATACCGGAGACTTAGGTAAATTTGACGAACAGGGGCATCTTTATATTGTCGGCAGAAAAAAAGAAATGATTAAGGTGGGTGGAGAGATTGTTTTTGAGCCGGAAGTTGAATCGGTTATACATAAATTCCCGGGAGTTGCTGAAACAGTAGTTATTGGAGTATTTGATAAATTAAGAGGAGAGGTGCCAAAAGCATTTGTGGTTTTAAAAGATGATGTAAAAACTAGTGAAGAAGACTTAAGGTATTTCTTAAGGCAGCACCTCGCTCACTTTAAAATACCTCATTATTTTGAATTTAGGGATAATTTGCCGAAGAACCGCGCCGGGAAAATTGATAAAGAAATATTAAGAAAACAACTTTAGTATTCCCCTCCTTAACAAAGAGGGATGAGGGGAGATTTTAACTTCTAAAATCCCCCTTAATCCCCCTTTTTCAAAGGGGGAAACAGTTTAACAATATTATGTCTCCCAAAAAGAATATAAAGGATTTTTCTTTGCCGGAATTAGAGCAGATGCTTTTGGATTTCGGTTATCAGAAATTTAACGCCCGCCAGATTTTTTCGTGGATATATAAAAAGCAAATAGATGATTTTGATAAGATGAGCGATTTGCCCGCCGGATTAAGGGTTTTGTTAAAGAAAAACTTTATATCTTCAGCAGTTTTTGTTAAAGATAAATTACAATCTTATGACGGGACGCGAAAATTACTTTTTGAGCTATGCGATAAAAATTTAATTGAAGGCGTTATAATTCCCACCCGGGATTGGATTACCGGTTGTGTTTCTACGCAGGCAGGATGTAAATATAATTGTAGTTTTTGCGCGAGTGGGGTGGCGGGGTTTAAAAGGAATTTGACTGTTGCGGAAATAATAGATGAAGTTTTATGTTTGAAGAAAAATTCTGTTAATAATTCTCAGGATGATTGTGTCATTGCGAGGAGTGAAACGACGAAGCAATCCCAGAGAGTAACAAGATTGCTTCGCCCCTTCAGGGCTCGCAATGACACCAAAGAAGCGCAAAGAGGATTGACGCATTTAGTGTTTATGGGCACGGGAGAGCCTTTTGATAATTACGCTAATGTTTTAAAGGCGGTAAGGATTATTAATTCCGCGGAAGGGTTTAATATCGGAGCGCGCCGCATAACAATTTCTACTTCAGGGTTGATACAGGGCATTGAAAAGTTAGCCAAAGAAGGCCTGCAAATAGAATTATCCGTTTCTTTGCACGCGGCTGACGATAAAACAAGGTCTTTGCTTATGCCGGTTAATAAAATTTATCCGTTAAGGGATTTATTGAACGCGTGTAAAAAATATATCAGGCAGACTAATAGGCAGGTTACTTTTGAATATATCTTGATTAAAGGATTAAATTCTGATTTGCAATCAGCTCAAAAGTTAGGTAAACTATTAAAGGGGATGAATTGCAAGGTGAACCTTATTCCGGCAAACCCTATTGAACAGATTAAGATATATCCTCCTGCTAAACCGGATATTTTAAGTTTTGAGGATTCGCTTTTAAAATCAGGAGTAAATGTGATATTAAGAAGGCCTCGCGGACAGGATATAGAAGCCGCCTGCGGGCAATTGAGGTTGAAATATGAGAAAAAGTAATTTGTGGTATAAACAGTTGTGTAATATTTTTTTGTTTTTTCTGTTGGTTATTTTAGTAAGCGGATGCGGAAAAAGAGAAATTGTCAATGTCGGATCTAAAGGCAAAAACATTATTTGTTTTGGCGACAGCATTACTTATGGCTATGGCGCAGAGCCTCAAGAGAGTTATCCCAGTGTCTTGGCTAAAATCTCAGGATTCCCAGTAATAAATGCCGGTATCGATGGTGATACATCAGCTAGCGGCTTAAAAAGGATTGATAGGGATGTTTTATCTAAAAATCCGTTATTGGTAATTATTGAATTCACCGGCAATGATTTCTTAAAAAAAGTCCCGTTAGGACAAACAGCGGATAATATCAGGGAAATGATTGATGTTATACAAAAGAAAGGGGCTATGGTGGCTATAGTAGACATAAGCGCGGGATTATTGCTTAAAGATTACCGGCCGCTCTTGCATAAAATTTCAAAAGAAAAAAAAGCGATTTTTATCCCTTCCATATTAAGCGGTATAGTTACTAACCCAAGCATGAAAAGTGACTTTTTGCATCCGAATGGCAACGGGTATAAAATTATCGCGCAGAGAATATATAAAAAAATATTAATTCCTCTAAAAGAAAACGAAACCCTAACGACTCCCGAAAAGTTGTAAATCAGCATTAGTTATGCGAAAATCAATTTTTCCCGCCCAATTTTACTTGACTATATTTATCGGTTGTGCTATTAATTGAAGTAACTACTATAGAATTCAATGTCTTAAGGCAAATTTTTCTTTAAATAATGATTGGAAAAACCGGCTTTTAACCATGATTTTTCTAATGCCTGCCTGCCGGTAGGCAAGGTAAAATCTCGGTTTAAAGCATAGGAGAAGATGAGCTATTATAGAATCTTGGGGTTAGAAAAAGAGCCTTTTTCATCGAGCCCCGACCCCGCATTTTTTTATGAATCCCAAGAGCATCATGCCGCTTTAATGCGTTTAATGGTAGAGATACGCCTGCGCAGGGGCTTGAGCCTTATAATAGGAGATGTTGGCACTGGTAAAACTACTTTATCCAGGAAACTTTTCTCTATGCTGAAAGAAAGGGAGGATATTATTTTCCACATTGTACTCGATCCTACCTATGACACAGAACAACTCTTTTTAGATTCCCTGATTAGAACTTTTAACCTTACTATTAACTCGCCTTGTCCGTCTATACTTGATTATAAAGAAACAATAAAGAATTACCTTTTTCAAAAAGGGATTGAAGAAAATAAAACAGTTGTTTTGTTAATTGATGAGGGGCAGAAACTTAATGTTCTTTCCCTTGAAATATTACGCGTACTCCTAAATTATGAGACAAATGAATTTAAGCTTTTACAGCTTGTTATTTTGGCTCAAATGGAACTGCTGCCTCAATTGCGCCAGATGAAAAATCTTTGGGACCGCATAAATTTAAAATATGTGCTTAATCCTCTGGATGAAGAAGAAACAAGGCAGATGATTGACTTTAGGATAGGAATAGCCGGGTATAATTCTAAAAATAATTTTTTTACTGATGACGCAATCAGGGAGATTTACCGTTATACGCAGGGTTACCCCAGAAGGATCTCTATGCTTTGCCATAATGCGTTAAAAACACTGGTAATGGAGAATAAATCATTTATTGACGCGGCTGTTATTAATGATCTTATTGCCAGAGAGGTAAAATAATCAGGCATGGAGAAAGAAAATATTACTCCGGAAGAAAAATTACTGAAGATAATTGAATCTCCGGGTATCCAAAAGCAGAAAAGTACTCCGGCGCAGAGTAAAAGGAATAAGAACGCGGGAATCTCTGTTGGCTGGCTAAAAAAATTCAACATAGATAGGGAAAAATTAAAAAATTTTAATTTAAAAACAGCCAATAAAATATCAATAGGGATTTGTGTAGTATTTACCGTTTTTGGAGTGTCTGATTTTTTAAAGTTTAAGATTCAACTGGATAACCGTTACCAAAAGATTATTAATGGCATTGCGGTTTCTCCCGGAGAACCGCAAAAATTAATTATTCCGGATGTAAAACTTAAAATCCTGCAGGAAGAGATAAAAAAACGCAATATCTTTACTTTTTTGCCGAAACCTGAAATAGTAGAGGCCGCAGGCACGAATGATGAGATAGCTAATTTAAAGCTTGTAGGAGTTATTTGGTCGGATAATCCGCAGGCGATGATAGAGGATTTAGCGGGAAAAAGAACTTATCTCGTAAATCAAGGCGAGAAAATAGGGGAGTTGAAAGTTAAGAAAATACTGAAAGAAAAAGTGATTTTAGGCAAAGAGGATAAAGAATGGCAATTAAGATGAAAATAATGTGTAATCTTGAAAGTGTAAAGTGTAAAGTAATTTTTTGGATATTACTTTATTTTTTATTACAGATTACACATTATACGTTACGCGATTCTTTTGCTCAGGAAAAAACCGGCGGTCCGCCTCAAATAGAAGGGGATGTAGTTATTACAGAGAATCCCGCGCAAGAACCTCAGCCTGAACAGCAGCAAGAAGCCTTGCCGCAAGAGCAGTCTCCCGAGGCAATACAAAATGAAGAAGGCTTTCAAGAGCCTTCGCGAGAAATGTCCGAGGCGCCTGATTTATCTGAAGAAGAATCTCAAAACGGAGTTAAGGTAGAAGCAGAGAGGATTTCGTTAGATTTAAAAGGCATAGATATTAATGAGCTTTTGAGAATTCTTTCTCTTAAAATGGATTTAAGCATTGTGCCTTCAAAGAATGTCAGCGGCAGGGTAAATATCTTTTTGAATAATCTTACTTTTGAAGACGCTTTGGATGTTATTTTAATAAGCCAGGAGCTTGCCAGTGAGAGAAGCGGTGATATTGTAAATATAATGACTGCCGCCGAATACGAAAAGCTTTATGGTGAAAAATATAATGAAAAAAGAAAATTTAAAACTATAAAGTTAAGATACGCGAAGCCGGCGACTGTTTTTACCGCCTTAAGCGATATAAAGTCGGATATCGGTAAAGTTACTGCTGATGAGGCTTCAGGCATCATATTAATAATTGATACTCCTGAGAAAATAGAGCTTATGGAAAAGACAGCAAAAGAATTAGACCAGCCGCTTGCTACGGAGGTTTTTGATTTGCAGTACGCCAAGCCAGCGGATATGAAAACACTTTTAGCCACCGCTATTACCAGCGGGCCGGGTGAGCTTTTTGTTGATGAAAGAAATGGAAAAGTGATGGTTTCTGACCTGCCGGAAAAAATGAAAAAAATTAAAAGGATAGTTAAGGTTTTTGATGAGAGCAGCAGGCAGGTTTTTATAGAAGCGGAAATATTACAGATTACTTTAAAGGACGAGTATCAGCGGGGTGTAAATTGGGAAAAGATTATTCCTGAGAGGACTCATGGGAATGTGGATTTAGTAGGTACTTTTCCCGTATCTCCTTCATTTACGCCGTCTCCTTTGCTTACTGTTGATAATTTAAAAATGGTTTTAGGATCTCTTAGCACGCAAAAATACACGATGACCCTTCAATGGCTGCAAAGCCTTGGAGATATTAAAATATTGTCCCGTCCGCGCATTGCCGCGGTTAATAATCAGGAGGCGAAAATATTGATTGGAAGCCGCGAGGCTTATGTTAGCCAGACATTAAGCCAGGCCGAAACAACTACAGTCACATCTGAAAGCATAGAGTTTATTGATGTAGGTGTTAAATTGAATGTAGTGCCGACCATAAATGAAGAAGGGTTTGTTACTATGAAAATCAAGCCGGAAGTCAGTACTGTGCGAGAAACTATTACTACTGCTTTAGGCAGCCGAATCCCTATAGTAGAAACTTCTGAAGCTGAGACTGTGGTTAAAGTTAAGGATGGCACAATGATTATGATAGCGGGGTTAATGAAAGAAGAAAAACGCAAAGATGTATCGGGGATACCTTTTCTTTCAAAAATCCCTTTTATAGGAGCGGCTTTTGGCACGCGGGATGACCAGAAAAAAAACACGGAAATAATAATTTTTCTTACCCCGTATATTATTTCCGGAGCTAGAACTGTTCCCGGAACGGCAATGGAGAAGATTTTTCCTGCTGATTTTGTCCCTGAAGATAAGGAAGGTTCAATAATTTTTGATAGAATTAAAGATATTAAGGTTAAAACTAAAGAAGTGCCGTTTGAAGAACAAATAAAACAGCCGGATTTGTCTTTGGCGGATAGAAAACAGCTGGTTGATATTAAGAAAAAATTTAAGGGGTTAAAATCTTTTTAACGGTGTAGGAAAGTATAAACTTCCTACACCACTGAAAATTTCACTAAAAGTAATCTAAAAAGTCATTTACCAAAGGTAAACTTTCTTGGAGTGAAAATGAATAAAATAATTTTGATTGTATTTTTTTCTTTGATGTTGTGCCAGAATTTATGCCGGGCGGATAATAGTGCTTTACTAAACAAAGAGAAAAAACTATCCGAAGAAAGAAAACTTTTGCAGGAAGAGAATGTAAGATTGAGAACAAAAAATAAAGATTTAGAAGAAAAGCTGGAAGCGTTGAAAAATATAAACAGCCGGCTGGAACAAAAAGCCAAAGAATTTTATATTAAAGTAAAAGACTGCGGCGAAAATAACCGGGAGTTGGATAATCTTAATTCTTTGCTTGATAAATTAATTAAAGAACGGAAATTTTTAAAAAATGAAAATGGGCAGTTATCTAACGATATCGCCAGACTTAAAGATACGGTAAAAAAAGAAGAAGCGCAGTTATACGAGGAATTAGGCACTGCCTATACGCAGGCAAAGCTTTATGATGACGCCATAGAAGCTTATGAAAAATCGCTTTCTTTTGACCGGCGCAACGCGGACGTATATTATTATCTGGGCCTTTTGTATAAACATTCCAAAAATAATGACAAAAAAGCGATAAGTAATTTAAAACAGTATTTAAAGTATAAACCAGGCGCGAAAAATAGAGATGAAATTAAATATTTAATAGATATGTTAAAAGACGAGTTTTAATCCTTCGGCAGAAATCACCGGTTTTTAAGCCGGTGATGAGTGCAAGGTTGCCTCAGGAGGGAACCTTTTAAATTATCATAGTCTTATGTGAAATATTGTTTTGAAAGAAAAAGGAGCCTCGGACTTTAGTCCGAGGGGTTCCACTTTATGGAAGAACATTCTGAAGAATTTGATAAATTTAACCCTTTGAGTATAATAATGCAAAATAAAGGCTTATTAATAGGTATAGTAATAAGTATGTTTTCTATGATTTTTGCTGTATATTTTTTTACTAAGGCGCAATCTTTGAGCCTGCAGGTAAAAACCGCTCAAAATACAACCCAGCAGTTAAAAGATGATTTGCAGCGCATTGAAGATGAGAAAGCCAGATTATTAAAAGAAAATGAAAAAGCACAGTCTGACGCGGTTTCAGTTTTATCCAGCAATACTGATTTAGAGAAAAAAAATATTGAATTAAGCGTGAAATTGCAGTCTGTTCAGTCAGATCTTGAAAAAAAGGAAGAAGAGTTAAAAGCTAAAAAAGCCCAGATGGATAAACTTAACGCGGATAAAGCCAAAACGCAGAGCCCTGAATATGATAAGTTAGTTAAGGAAAAACAGGAATTGGATAATAAAATAAAAGCTTTGCAATCCGATTTACAGGGGGAACGGGCGGTATTTCATTATAATTTAGGGGTAGCTTATTCTCAGGCGAAATTATACGATGAAGCGATAGAAGCCTATGAAAAGTCATTAAGCTATAATCCTGATAATGCTGAAGCCTGCTATAATTTAGGGGTATTATATAATGATTATAAATATGACGCGGATAAAGCTAAAGAGAATTTTATTAGATATTTAGAGTTAATTCCTGACGCGGAGGATAAAGAAGAAGTAATTCTGCTGATTGATAAATTGAAATGAAGAGTCAAAATTGAGAGTGTACCACGCATTCTTGACTTTTAAACCCTATATGGTATACTTTTATTGGAAATTGTTATTTATTTGTTGAATCCGAAAAGGCTAACTCCGGGTAACCGGGGGGCGCAAAGCAATGCACCCCGATGAGCAAAGCGACATCGGGGCAGGCAAGCTGCCGAAGATTATAAGGGAAAAATATAACTATATCCCAGGCAGTATCTGCCCGGGATTTTTTTTTAAGAATATTAAAAAGTACCACGCATTTAGCGTTTTAAAAGGAAATTTAAAAGTAGTAAGGAGCTTACAATGATAAGGGTGCCACGCATAAACCCAAATTTTGCATTAGCAAAATTTGCCCGTAGGGCCGGCCGAAAAATCTCGACGAGATTTTTCGTGTTTGCCGGGGTAATCCCGAATTTAGTTTGTATTCTTTTAGTACAGATAATTCGACGATATCGGATTTCTAATGCAAAATTTGGGATAAATAAAGAAAACGCGCAAAAATACCAGCAAATCGGGGGGTTTAAGCAAAAATTAGTTCTTGTTCGCATGACCCTGGTTAGTAATAACCCGCGTGTTATCCGTATTGTAAGGATAGAAAAAGAGGTAGGTTAATATGGCTAGAATTCCAAGAATACATATTGAAGGAGCTCTTTATTATGTCACCTCTAGAGGAGATAATAATAAAGAAATTTTTAAAGAGCCCGTGGATTACAATATGTACCTTGAATTATTAAGAAAATATAAATCCCAGTACGGGTTTAAATTATTCGCGTTTTGTTTTGTGGCGAATCATTTACACTTATTGATTGAATTAAAAACAGGTATTACTATTTCTGATATTATGCATGACTTGAACGCCAATTATACTAAATATTTTAACTCCAGATACTCTAGAAAAGGGCATCTTTTTCAGGAGAGGCATAAATTAGTATTATTGGAGAAACAGGCGTATCTGGGCAAAGTCAGCGCTTATATTCATCTAAATCCCGTTGCGCTGGGGCTGGCGGGCAAGTTAGAGGATTATGAATATAGTAGTTACGTAAATTATGTAAGTATATTTAACACTGAAAAAGTGTCATTGCGAGCCCCGAAGGGCGAAGCAATCCCATATGAGATTGCTTCGTCGCCTTTGGCTCCTCGCAATGACATAAAAACAGGGTTTTTTAGTGGGAACTATATAAATATTTCTGAAGAAGTTGCTGAGTTTAATAAGCTTAATCCGGGGATTAAATATGAAGATATCTTAAAGGCATTTTCGAAACAGCAGATGGCGGCGCTTGGGCAGTCTTTAAGGAAACAATCAATAATGGGTTCAGTTGATTTTGTCAAAAAAGTAAATTCACAGATGGAAAAAATAGGCTCCAAGAACCAAATACAGGCAAACGCGCGCGCCACAAATAAGAAGTTTGTTTTAACAGGGACAGGGGTAATTATAATATTAAGTTTTTTTACGTTTTATCTTTATAGTAAGACAATATGGCTTAAAAAAGATTTTGCCAATGAATTGGAAGCAAGGGATACTCAAATGGGAAAACAATACCGTCAGCAGATGGATTCATATTACAGAGAAATGGTGAAGAGTTTACAGAAAGAGAAACAAAAAGTTAAATATTTACAGGAAAAACTGGCGGGGGAGGAATAAAAATGAGGGCTGTTATGAATATAAAGGTAATAATGACACTATGCTGCGTCTTGAGTTTGTCTTTTATTGCTGATTGCCGGGCTGCTTCAGATATCATTATAATTAAGTCCGCTTTGGCCTGGAGAGCAGACGCTCAGGGCGATTATTTATTTAAAAATAGCGGTAATCTTTCAGGCACAACCATTAGTTCTGATGGTTGTGTTGAATATGCCTCAGGAAACGGCATATATGAACTAAAAACTCCTTACGCGGCTGAGAGTTTGATAAAAAGCATAACTGTAAATTGGGCCTTTACAGGTAAGGTAACGTTGGAAGTTTGTGCTACGGGAAAAGATTCTGATTATGCCGCGGTAGTAAACGGTGTCCCTTTGAAAAAAGGCTTTATTGAAGGAAGCAGTTTGAAATGGAGGGCAACTCTTGCCCCGGGCAGTAAACTTAGTGAAGTCAGAATTAATTACGAAGATATTTTAGGCATAGAGTCAAGCTGGGGAAATCCTAATCTCAGCGGATTTAAATTCAGAAAACCGCTTTTTATAAAAGGAGATTCAAAAGAAGAATTATTCAATTACCCTGTTTTAATTAAAATTGGAGAGTCATCAAAATCAGAAAAATGTGATTTCTATATTAAAGGAATTATACAGTCTGATTTCGCGGATATTCGTTTCACACAGGCAGATCAGGAAACTTTACTGCCTCATTGGGTAGAGACAATAACCGGCAAAGCTCCCAGCCGTGTTGCGTCAGTCTGGGTTAATATACCGCAGATACCTTCCGCGGGGTTAAAGATATTTTTGTATTATGGAAAAGATAAGGCGAGAAATTTAACCGATGGCCAAAAGGTATTTGATTTTTTTGATGATTTCAAAGAAGGCAATCTTGACGCTAAAAAATGGCAGGATTATGCTTTTGAAGATAACGGCGTAGTAGTTGAATATAAAGCTAAAACAGGCGCTCAGATAAAAACATTAAATACAACCGGCTTAACAATAGACGCTATTATTAAGTTGTTTCAAGATGTTTCCGCGTATGAATGGGTTCGAGCCCGTAAAACAACGGCGACACCCGCGGTAGTAGACATAATCAATACTAAAGCCGCGGGGGAAGAAGCTCCTAATCTGGCTGACTTCCAAGGCCTAAAAACCGCGGCTAACGGCGATTTAGTTTTAAATGATTATTCAATGGAAGGTATATATATATCGCCTGATTATTTCCCGGTGTTTGAAGCGCGAATCATGATACCCGCGTGGAAAGCGGTAAGTCCTTTAGGAAGCAGTATTGGCGTAGATATATCGGCGGATAATGAAAATTTTAGAAAGGATTGCCAAAGTGAAGATTATTATTACGCGGGCAGAAAAGATTTTGTAAGGGGAAGTAAATTAAAATGGAGTATGCGGCTAAGTAAAAATAGCGCAGTGTCGTTATCTCCCAGAACGCAGTATTTCAGCCTTGATTACAGGCCGGGGACAATTACTTTGGTTTCTCCTGACGGTGGGGAAAAGTTGACGGGTAATAGCGAATATAAAATCATCTGGAGCGCGTGGGAGTATGAGCCTTCTTATAGGATGAAGCTGGAATATTCCAAAGACGGCGGAGTTACTTATAATTTAATAAATGAGGCGGTAGATAATACAGGTACCTATATCTGGCTTGTTCCTGATATAGCCTCTGGCAAGGTTTTAATAAAGATCTCTGATGCTTTGTCCGAAGATGTTTATGATATTTCAAATAATGTTTTTTTAATCAGCTTATCTGCCCAAGCGCAAAAAACATTGGCAAAACAGGCGAAGTTGAATTTAAAACAGGAAATACCTGCGGCAGAAGCAGTACCGGTAGTAACAGCAAAAAAATCCGTGGAAATAATAAAGAGGAGTTCTCTGGATAAAGGAATTCTTAATAAATATATAAAACCAACAAAAGAGCAGGAAAAGCAAATCATTGAGCCCAAAGAGAATATTCAGGAGGAAGATATTGATTTAAATGTAGATATAACAAAATACCTCACGCCTAACAGAAGGCAGGGCACAAAATTATATGATGTGATGGTAAAACTTGGGGACAATTATTCGTCTAATACCGAAAACGATGCCAAAGAGAGTTATAAAAATGGCGATATTGTCTTAATAATGCCTCATGGGTATAAGTGGTCTCAGACAGAACGCGATAGCTTTTTAATAGTCGGGATGTATTTAACTTCTGCGGAAGCGGCGAAATTAGTTATGCCAAAAGAAATTGATACAGGCGAAAGAGACGCGAATGGGCAGCCAGTTATGAAGATAGTAAAACGTTCTTTAACGCGGATAGACCCAGCTAAATTCGGTCTGGAAAAAGACGCCAGGAATAAAACGGCGAAATTGCGCAAAATACAGAGTTTAACCAAGGATAAGGCAGTTACAATACAGATATTAGAAGAGAAGAAATAAAAATTTGAAAGGCGCGTAAATGCGTAAAAGTATATTATTTTTAATAGTAATTTTCATTATCACAGGGGCAATAAGCTCAGCCTTTGCCGCTACGGAGTTTGTGTCTACGATTAAATCCGCGGATGGTGACTATAGCTCTCTGACCTCATGGGTGGCGGCAACTCAGTGCGACTTGACGTCATCGCAGACAAAGGTTTTTACGCATGGCGGAGTCATTGGGACAATAGCCGACGGTTCTACTGTGATAGTATCAGGAGTAATGCGGGCAGCTGTGGTTCATGCCACTTCCACGCAGATTATGGTTAAAGATATTCGTACGCCGCTTACAGGGACAATAACTTTTACAAATGCTTCCACAGCCGTTACAGGTTCCGGAACAACTTTTAGCTCTGAATTGAGCCCTAATGATTATATCTGGCTTGAAGCGGATCAGATATGGATGACAGTAGCGTCTGTGGCAAGCGATACATCTTTGACTTTAACCGCTGCTTATACCGGCACAGGCGGTGAAGGAGCGGGATATCTTAAATCAGGTTCTCTATCCAGCGGGAACCGATTAAGCGTAGACGGCTCTAATTATGTTGATTTAACAAATAACGGAGATAGTGTTATTGCCGCTGCTGAATGTTATCCGATAGCGGCAGGGGATTCTGCTGTTACAATTAGCGGGTTTACAACTAATGCCACAAATTATGTGCATATTTACGCTCCAGCCGCTTATACGCATACTGGCAAATGGGTGGATTATAGTAGTTGTTATACTATTTATACTACAACAAGCGATTGGGCAATTTCACTTTCTGTCCCCAATATTCTTATAGAGGGGATCCAGGTATATAATAATAAAAATGTTAATGCCGGGGGAGTTATCTATCCGGATGTGTTAACATATCAGGGGGAAGAGATTTTTGAGAGAGTGATTTTTAGAGGGAAAGGCAGCGCTAATAGGTGTGATGGATTTGGTGCGGGTGGTGGAATTAATGGGCAGGGGACGTTGATTAGGATACAGAATTGCGTGTTTTGGAATTTAGGCAATAATCCTAATACCGCGGCTGTTTCTCATAATACGACTTATGATTATGATTGTTTTAATGTAAGTATTTATAACGCTCAGTTTGGTTTTCGTAATTTTGATACGGCTGATAAGGTTGTCAATTGTTTAGTTGCCAAATGTTATAACGGTTATTCTGGGACATTTTCATCGGATTCAGATTATAATATTGTAGCTGAACAGGGATGGGCTTACGCAAGCGATACGGATACGACTGTTCCCGGGGATAACAGCCAGGCTTTAACTGGTGTTTTAGCCACGGATATTTTTGTTGACCCGGCTAATGGAGATTGCCATTTGAAACCAGCGGATACCTATGCCCGCGGCGAAGGAACAAACCTTTCTTCAGTGGCCTCACGCGATATTGATAATGAAAGGCCTGATACTTGGAATATTGGCGCTGACCAGACGACAACTGAAGTTATCAGGACTATCCGCGCCGGACAGACGATTTCAACTATTGAGCGTGCCAGCGGCACGACAACAGTTACTTTAAGCGCGGCATATCCTAACAGTAATCTGCAAGCAGGACAAACGATTGTAGTTTCAGGTGTTCCTATTCATTCTTTTAATGGTGTTTTTACCATAGCTTCTGTCACCAGCCAGGCCGTTTTTACCATAAGCCAGCCTTATCTGTTGGATGAAAGCTCTACTGGCGGCACAGCTGGTGGTGATTACGCGACGCTGACCACGTGGGAAGCGGCATTTGGCGGGGTGAATTTTTATTTAACCGGCGCCACAGCCGGTGATTTGGTTACCGCGCAGAGAATCTCCTCGGCTGAGTGTTATAAAGACTGGGCATCGGGCTTAGACGATAAATGCGTGATTGACGAATGGACTACAAGCGCCTCATATTACCCTAAAGTTTATACACCAACATCCGAACGGCATAACGGCACGGCAAAAGACTCAAGCGGCAATTACACAGGCTTTACTATTAAACCAACATCAGGCAGTTATGTTGCTTGTTTGACAGCTGCTGATCTTAATGTAAGAATTGACGGTATTGTAGCGGATATTAATGATTTGAGTTTTGTAAATGGTTTTCAAGGTACAGGCGGTGGTGGGGCCGCGGGTTCACAGATAACCAACTGTATCGCTTTTAATGGTAATAGAAATGTAAATGGATACTACGGTTTTGATTTTGGAAATTCAGGAATAATTTATATGGCCAACTGTTTAGCTTATGACTGCCGTTATGGATTCGCGGCGAAATATTGGACGACAGGTTATTATTATAACTGCACGGCAGTAAATAACGCAGTTTATGGGTTTTGGGCGCAGGTTGGTAATTGTCCGCAAACATTTAAGAACTGTTTGTCTTCAGGCAACACAACAGCTGATTTTTATAAAGAAAGTACGGGTAACACCTTAATTATGTCTTATTGCGCTTCTTCCGACGGCACAGCCGCGACCGCAGGAGATGCCGGCACAGGCAACCGCGCCAGCCAGACGTTTAGTTTTACTGATACAACCGCCGGGCAGGAAAATTATGATTTGCAATTAACGGATACAGGGGCAAAGGGTTATGGCGTTGATCCGGCTGACGCGGATTTTCCTATTACAGACGATATAGAAGGCCGGGCCAGAAACGCGCTTTGGGATATCGGTGCGTTTGAGTCAGCGGAACAGATTTACCGCTCTGTGGGGCCTTCGGCAACAACCGCTTTAGCCACAGGAAGCGCGAGCAATACATTAACCATTAATGCCTCAACGGGTGTAGCGGTTTTTTCGTCGGAATTACCGATAAAAGTCGGCGTTGGCGATGTGATTCAGTATGATGATAATGGTACTGCTACTCCTGACCAGCTGGTTTTTATTACTGCAAGAACATCTTCAACTGTTTTTACTGTGTGCAAAGCCGATGGCTTGCTTCCTGCCAGTGCTAGTTCTAATCAATACTGGAATATTTACAGGGCGTATACTTCTTTATACAACGCGGAAAGAGGGGTTGAGAATACAGGTATTAACAGCGCGCTTAGGAATTTTGACGATTGGACAGATGGCGGAGACGCGACGACGGACGAAGTGGGCAAAGATTTAGTTACAGCCAATCAGCAGTGGAATATCGCTTGTTACGCGGATGCGGCAGATACAACACAGGTGACTATAGAGGGATGGACAACCGGTGCCAAAAACTATATGAAAATTTATACTCCGGTAAATAGCAACGAAGTAGGAGTAAGCCAAAGGCATGTAGGAAGATGGAGTACGAATGCCTATAATCTTACAGCAAATTCTACCACAGGAGTCATTTTATCAGAAGTTCCATATTTAAGGATAGAAGGCCTGCAGATAGAAAATCAGGATACAACATCGAGTGACGCCTCCGCTGTTTATATAAATAGCGAATCCGGTTCGGCAGAAACAGGAGATAACAGGGTTTCTTCCTGTATTTTAAAAGGCGGAAAATATGCTATTAAGGATGCTTATATTAGTTCTACGTATCTTGTTAATAATGTTATTTATGACGCGGGAACAGGAGGCATAGCCCTTACTGCAGCTAATCAGACCGCGTATGTATATAATAACACAGTGTATAATTGCGGGATTTACGGTTATTAT
>JBDRLG010000170.1:0-34589 GCA_043813255.1 Candidatus Omnitrophota bacterium | reverse complement strand
TTCGGAATCTTTCGGCGAGGACTGTTTGAGCCCGTCCTGGCTCGTAAGAGCCGACGGGCGAGTTCCGCAGCCGCCGAAAAACTTTTTCGCGAATGCCTCAGCAGATAAAGAATACAAAACAAGGGGGAGAACGCTAAAGTTTACAATATTTACGAAAGAACCAATTTTAATTTGACTTTTTTCTGCTTCTGAATAAATTATAATAACCAGAAAGCTTTGCCCAAAAAGAAAAAGGCTTAGTCGTATCGGAATTAGTTACTTTGATTCTTTTGAGCGCATAGATATTATTAAACTTAAGCCCTCGATTTGTAGTGCAAGCGCCTTTATAACCTGCCTCTATAACTGCTTCTTCTACTATTTTGTTAAAGCCGCCAATAGGATAAGAAAAATAGTCTACGGTTAAGCCGATTTTTTGTTCAATTGTCTCCTTTGACCCTGCGATTTCTTCCATCGCGGTTTTTTTATCATTTACAGAACCAAGATAAAGATGGCTTTTAGTATGCCCTCCGAAAGATACGCCGTTTTTAGACATCGCTATAATCTTATCCCATGTCAATATTTCTTTATTATTTCCTATCCAATCCGTTATTAGAAATATTACAGCGGGAAAACCGAATTTTTTTAAAACCGGATACGCGTATTCAAAATTATCTTTGTACCCATCATCAAAAGTAATAACAACCTTGTTTTTCTTAAGGTGTTTTTTATTCTTTATGCTTTCAACTAATTCATCTAAGGATATAACTTCGTAATTTTTCTTCTTAATGTATTCCATCTGCCGGGTAAAATTTTCAGGGCTAACAAAGGAACCGCCTTTTCCACAGGCAATATTATGATACATCAAAATAGGCACGGTATGCCTTGGAGAAAGCCATGAAAAATAAAAAACTACCAATAAAATAACAGCTGAGAATAATAATAAAGATATTTTTTTCATGGTAATGGTTATCACCAAAGGTGATTTTCTTGTAAGATCCTTAAAATGCCTTGAATTTGTCATCCTATAGCTTGGCCGGTTTGTCATCCTGTCCCGACGTAACGTCGGGGCAGGATCTATTATCGTCGTTAGAAGAAATAATCCATAATAATAAACTTACCTGAAACCAAAATAATATTACGAGTTTAGAATAATATAAATTAGTTTCCGTTAATCCATGAATCAGAAAAGCAGATATTCCCATTAATATTCCCAAGCTGGATATCTTTAGGAAGTTATCATTTGACTTAGAATAAAATTTTTTCCATCCGTTAAACAATTTAAATAACAAATACAAAAATATTAACAGGCCAATAAGGCCGATTTCCGCGGCCATTTGTAAATAGCTGTTATGCGCATACCAACGTGTATTAGCAGTTCCTGGGGTGGTATCATGCAATTTGTATTCTTGATAATTTAAAACATAGGTATTTACTCCGACACCAAGAAAGGGATGGCTTTTTATCATGTTAAAAGAAGTCTCATAAATAATCAATCTCTCTTTGTTAAATAATAATTCCCCGAAAGATTTAGTTGCCTTTGCCCAGTCTTTTATACTGTTTGGAAGAAAAAAAGGAGTAATAAGAAAAACCATAACAGCCAGAAAAATAACAATTTTATCTTTTCTTATTATTCCCATTAACAGAATAACAAACCATACTCCGATAATAGCGCTTCTGCAAAAGGTAAAAAGAAGGCAGAAAGACCCTAAAAGCGAGATAATCAAAAGGATAAGCTTTTTCTTGTTTTTTATTATAGAAAAAAGTAACTGTAAAGGTTTAAAATATTTGCCTATAGGAGTTATTCCTGGAAGCGGTTTTTTTAAGTAATAAAGCAATAGCGGGATAGATACCGGTAGAAACAGTGCCAGATAACCGGCAAAAATATTAGTATGCGGAAACGCGGCTTTAAGGCGGGGTAAACCAATCATAACGTCATAGGGTTTATGCCTGAAAAAATCAACTTTAAAAATAAGCTGATATATACCGTCTAAAGAAGCCAAAAGTAAACCAAGAAAAATAGCGCAGAGAATTCTTGTGAAATGTTTTTTATCTTTAATTTCTCCAGCCATAATTATAATAAAGAACCCGAAATTTAGAAGTTTGACAATACCCTGAAGGCTGGGACGTATATTCACTGAATTTACGAATGACAAAATAGATACTCCGATAATAAGCATAAAAGGCAGATTAATAGGTGTCTTGGCGAAAGTGAAATCCTTGGCAAGAATTTTCTTTAAAAGAAAAGCGAAAATCATAAAACCGCTAAAAATTTTTACGGCGGCCGAAGAAAAACTTGCCACAAAAGGAACTGCTATAATTGACCAATAAATTGTTTTATCGCACCAGTTTAATACTCTATTTCGAATTAACATTTAACCTCTCCTTTTTTAATGCCTTTTCCCATATTTTTAGCCATTTTACTATTGGGGCAATAACGCTTAAAATACACCACGCTAACCCAAACATGCCGTCTTTATAACCTTTTTTCTTAACATAGAGTTTCCAGAATAATTTAAGGGGTTTCCATGTAAGACGGTATTTTATTTCTTTTATAGATACTTTATTATTTTCTTTTAAAAAAATATCCGATTCTGCTTCCGAAAAGAAATTGCATTTCCCTATATACTGCGATATAGAATTAAAGGAATAGTGATAGACATCAATATTAATATTTCCTATCGGACCGTCAACTTTCAATGTTTCATGCACATTACAGCCGATATAAGATGCTCTGCCTTTTTTAAAAATCCTTACCATATGATCGCGTGAACCCGCGTATCGCAAAGGATAACCAAGAAAACAATTTATCCTAAAAATTCTAAAAGCCGTATTATCTCCCGGATTATTTATCGCGCCGCGTATTTTTTTAGCCGCGTCCGGCGGGAATACTTCGTCTGATTCTGTCTGAAGAATCCAGTCTCCCGAGGCGTTCTCAATGCCAATATTGCGCTGTTTATCCATATTATACCCTTCTACTTCGTGGGTTACAATTTTTGCCCCGTATTTCTTGCAAATTTCCACGGTTCCATCAATCCCGAGGCTGTCAACAACAACAATTTCATCCACAAAACCGCGTAAAGAATCTAAACATTTTTCTATTTTACCCTTTTCGTTCTTTACAGGTATTACTGCGGTTAACCTAACCATTATTTATGCCTCTTGTTTCTCTATTTATTCCTTTATAAATAAAAATCGCGTTATGATAAAAATGCATGGAAGCGATATTTTTGTCAAAATATCCGGCTTTATACCCGGGGAGTATAAACTCTTCATAATTCAGACAATCGGTTAACCCTTTGAAAAAATTCATCGCGGTTAAAGGATTATTTAAATTTTTACTGTCTCCTCCGTAATCCGGCCAATATGAAGTCTGTGTATCTTCAACAACATAAATCCCGCCGTTTTTTAACAACGGAAATAAGATTTTAAACGAAGAAATAATATGTTCATTTATATGGCTGCCGTCGTCAATTATAATATCCAGAAAACCGGTTTTATTAAAAACATCATTTAAAAATTTTTCATCTTCCTGGCTGCCTTTAAATATTTTTATGCGTTTTTCCTGAAGGCGGCTTTTCTCATGTATATCTATCGCGTAAATATTGCTGTTAGGGAAATAATGTTTCCACATCCTAAGGGAATTTCCGCCGGTTAAAGAGTTTTCATAGCCGCCTACCCCTATTTCAAGGATATTTAGTTTCTTTTCTCTTAAAGGTTGAAAATGCTTATGGTAATATTGCGCGTACCTGCGTTTATCTGTCTTATGTATTAAAGAAAGCTTGTGCAGGTTTTTATAATAAATTTTAGACAACAAGTGCCTTTTTAATTCCCTGAAATATTTTTTTTGATACTCGTAAAGGTTATTGGAAAGTTTCATTTTTTTATTTTATATATATGTATGGTGTTATTTTGAAAAACAAGCTCAAATATCTCCGGATGCGAAGCCGCCCATTGATTCTCTATTGGAAAAGGCTCTTGGGTTTTTGTGTTAATTTCTGAATACACAAAAAGATAATCGGTGTTTTTCCTGCGTAAATTCTCCAGCCAGACGCTAAAATCCGCGTTTCCCCTGTAATTATTTTTATCTTCAAAATTGCGGTAAGCTAAATTACCTTCATATCCACATATGTATTTTGAATCAGGAAAATAATGCAGCATCGCCGGCTCCGTCTTATTAACTGAAACATAATAAACATTATTTTTAAAATTTGTTCCATATAGAGGAAAAGGAACCGGCCTGCCTATATAAGCTATGTTATTTTCGGTAGTATTTATATTAAGCCAATCCCAAGCCTTGGCTGCTTCCGGCCAAAAACCGGAATATTTCACCATAACCGCATAACGCCGGTGTTCATTTTTAATATAATATTTTTCAAGCAATACAAGCATTAAAAATATAGCGGCTGAACCAATAAAAATAGTTTTTATCAGCTTCTTTGTTTTAATAAAATTTAGCACATAGGGCAGTATAAAGAACAATGCGCCTGAAAGAATTAATGAGTTAATTAGTTCTGAACGTTTGCCTAATTCTCCTATAGAAGCCAGCGTGCAGACTATTACTAATATTTTTAATACTGTTTTTGGTATTTTTAAAACATCCGCCGCGTAAAAAGCAATTACGGCGCTAACCGCGAATGCCGCGTAGATATAACGCAGATTTGCCAGAGGCAGAATAAAACGGAAAATAAGGATAAATAAAAACGGCAGAATAAAAAAATAAACTAAATATGGATTCAAATCATTTTTTCTCTTCCATAACAATAATGGCAGGCCAAGAAATATCGCGGGTATAAAGAATATTATTGTTTGAGCACCCAAACCTTCAGAAAATAATATTTTTGCAAGGCTAAAATCCCCGGGCCTGATTGCCGTGCGGTATACCGCGTTATCAACAACGCCTTTAAATATTGTAATATTAAAAATCTTCATGTTGAGAGGGTATAAAGGATTACCGGTTTGAATAAAATTTCTGATATAACTAAAACCTCCTGTTAAAATAATCACAAGCATACTTAGGAAAAACAAAGAAATAAAGTTATTCTGTTTTCTCTTTTCTAAGAACGCGCCAAAAAATGGCAAAAATAATATTATTAGTAGCGGCATGGCTGTAGTTTTAGTCCCCAGCATAAGCCCAACAGCCAAGCTATAAAAAATCGTATTTTTAACTGTTCGTTCTTTATACAATAAAAATAAAAAATTTAAAGCAATCAAAAATAAAGCCGCGACCATAATATCAACATAAGCTAATTTCAATTGTTTAAAGTAATTCGGAATAAGCGTGAATATTGCCGCGGAGAAGAAAGCGTATTCTTTGGACAATTTTAATTTTCTCGATATGGAATAAACAGCAAAAAACGCGGCAATAAAAAATGGGATTTGGCCTAAATCCGCTAAGAATACATTCTTAAGCGGTAAAATAAACCATAGAAAAAATAAACTGCCGTTTATAGGATAATAAGAAACTCCGGCATCGCAGGATACGCTGATTGGCATATTTAAATTGCCGTATTTTAGCCATTCTACAGGATAAGTAAAATGATAATTTAAGTTATCCCAGCCAAAAGGAGGATTTGCTAAATTTATAATAACTTTTACTATAAAAAATCCTATTATTACCGCAGCGCAAAAAATCTGGGTTTTATTAAGGTTGAGATTGTTTACTGCCTGCCTGATACCCGCTTTAAATTTAAATACCGGCTTTAATTTTAATAATTTTATTACTATAAATACAACTGCTAAAACCGCCAGATTTAATATTATCGCGTTCTGCAGATATAGGATATTAAAGATGCCCAGCAGTTCTAAACTTAGCGCTATCTGCGCGAAATAAAATAAGAAAAATGCCAGCGAATAATCAATAACGTTTTCAAAAGGGAAAAAGTATTTCAATAGTAAGCTAACGTTAAGCAGTACAATTAAATTAGTAAAAATAATATTAATCATCGCGTTTATCCTTCAGAAAAGTTTTAATGATTTTACTTATAGTTGAAGAATCAATAGGGTTAAGCTTAAATGCTTCAAATAAATAAGTTCTCGCCTTCTTCTTATTAAAAAGCAGAAGGTCTTTCCCCAGAGAACGATAAAATTTAAAAAGGTATTCTTTATCTGTTTTAAGAAAATTATAGTTTTTTTTCAAAAAAAGCTCTTTGCCGTTTATAAGGTTCATATTCATCATATTTAAATGTTCTTTACAGGCATGCCAAAACACCAAATCCTTATTAAGGAAATAAACCGGAAATTCATACGCTATTCTGGCTAAATAATCCCCGTCATCCCAGGCAATCATAGATTCGTCAAAATACCCGATTTTTTTTGTTACTTCAGAAGGCATCATCCAGCTTGAAAGAGTTGTAATTAATTTCCTTAATGGATAAAATTTATCTTTATGGGGGTCATAATAAATACCCGATGGAATAGGCTCTGTAATCGCCATTGTATTTATGGCTTCGTTAAAACCGTTTGTAAAAACTAACCCTATTCCATCCGTATCGTTTTTAAAAACATCTAATTGGCAGAATAATTTCTCTGGCAGCCATTCATCATCAGAATCAAGAAAAGTAATATAATCCCCGTTGGAATTCTTTAATCCGGTATTTCGCGATGCCGCGGGACCGCGATTTACATTATGCCGTATAAATTTTATCCTTTTATCAACAATTGAATTTATAACTTCAACGGTATTATCGCAAGACGCGTTATCAACAACTATGATTTCAAAATTCGGATATGACTGCGCTAAAACACTTTTAACAGCCCTTCCAATAAGATTAGCTCTGTTGTAAGTCGGAATAATTACGCTGACTAAATGATTTATTTTCATAATAAACCTATATTATACCTCGATAAAATTTTTATACCAGTTTATTGTTAATTTTAAGCCTTTTTCTAAATCATACCGCGGATACCAGCCTAATATCCGGCCTGCTTCTTTATTTGATAAATATTGTTTGTCTATTTCGTTTTTCGGTTTACCCTTTCCAATGACTATAGGTTTAAGATTTTTTTTACCGGATATCTCGATAATCTTTTTAACTAAACTTAAGATACTTATAGGCCGGCCTGACCCAAGATTGAATACTTCTCCTTTAACCTTATCCTTATGCAATGATTCTGCTAAAATTAAATACGCATTAATAATATCCGCGATATAAATAAAATCTCTTAAAGAAGAACCGTCTCCTTTTATAACCGGATTTCGATTATTTAATACTGAATTGATTGTATCCGGAATAATGCGGGTAAGATTCAGGTCCGCCCCTCCGTAAGTATTAGAAGGCCTGACTATAGCCATAGGCAGGCCATAAGTATTTAAATAAGCGCGGCTTAATAATTCCGCGCATATCTTAGAAACACCATAAGGATGCATTGCCAATAAAGGCATGTTTTCTATATAGGGAAGCCTTTTTTGATCGCCGTAAACTTTATCAGCGGAAGCGATTATTAGCCTTTTAACCTGTGTTTGCCTTGCGGCCTCCAAGATATTCCATGTGCCGTTAATATTCGCTTTAAAAGTAGATAAAGGCGATTCATTGGCAATACTTACGATAGGCTGGCCGGCTAAATGAAAACAAGTATCTATTTTGTATTTTTCAAATATTCTATTTACACTTGAAAAATCCATGATATCCGCTTTTATTACTTTAAATTTTGGAAGTTTTTTACGATTTAAAAGCGGATTATTTATTTCTCTTTTAGCCAAAATAATTACTTCCGCTTCATATTTAAATAGCTCTAATGCCAGCCACGCTCCGATAAAACCATTGCCGCCGGTAATTAAAACCTTTCTTCTGTGCCAGAATTGTTTTCTTAGTTTTGCCATTATGTTTAATTTTACTTCAAAGCAATATTTTCCGCTGGATATCTTTCAAGTTTTCTTTTTTATATTTAGAATTAAATAAAATATATAACTCTTCATGCTTATCGCGGTATATTTCTTCAAAACCTTTTTCTTTTAACTTTATAATGGTTTGATCAAAGTGTTCTTTATCTTTTTCAATTAATTGCCGGTGTAAAACAACATATTCAACCAGATAACGCGTATCAAGGTTATTTTCCCAAAGATAAAGGTATTTACGATGTGCAAGATGCGGCGTTATTCTGTGAACTGCCGAAACGGATGCTTCTTGAGGTATTTTTTTTAAGGCCCGCCTTATTTCATTTGAATGTAAAGCATTTGTTGAATAAATAAATTTAGATAATTTATGCCCGTCGCTTTTGCCAAAGAATCCCAAAGAAAGCAAAATAATCATTGCTCCTACCAGAAAATTTACCTTTGATAAATGACTTTTTAGATTACTTTTAGTGGAATTTTCAGTGGTTGGGAAGTGTTTTATACTTTCCCATACCATAAAAAATGGATTTTTTTTCGCTATATTTCTATTATTTAATTTAATATTTAATAAGTCTATTAATTTACCCGCTCCATATATTGCCGAAATAAAAATAAACGGCAAAACCTGCGCGGGATAATGTGAAGTAATCGTAATCATGCCGCCATGATGGATTCCTCCGAGGATATTAAACGCAAGCGGCAGCAAAAATAAAATATAGTGTTGGGGGCTTAAAAAAGATAATAACCCTAATGGGACAAAAAACTTTACGCAGTATTCAATGGTTTCAGATGAGAAAAATAATTTAATTGGAAGAGACGGATTTTTAATTATAGCCAAGAGATTATCCGTATAAGTTGTCCCAAACGGAAGCCAGTTTATATATGGATAAGATTCGGTATAAGCAAGATGCGGCATTATCAAATTAGTCACGGTAACCCACCATCCTATACCAAGCGCTAAAAGGCTCGCGCCTAAATAATATCTTTTTAGATAAGTTATAGTAAATATTCCATACGCGAAAACTAATATTGCCGCGCTTTCTTTACAGCATAACATTAGGATAATAGCGCTGACAGCCCAAAATATACGTTTAGTTATAAGTAAATAATAACTGGTGAAAACCAAAGGAATTAAAAAAACATCCGCGTGAAAATCTAATAGCCCTACACCTCTAAGCGGTTTTGACAAGAAGAAAGCGAATATAAAAACGAATACCAATAACCTGTTATTTAACCTTTGTTTCGCGATTAAATACAGCGGAAAAATTGAGATACCGATAGCGGCGGCTTGTAAAAATATCAGAATAATGGCGCCATCACCAATTAAATAAAACGGCGCTATTAATAGCAGGATTAATGAAAAATGAGCGCCAAGATAATTTATGTTTCCTGGTAAAGAGGTAAAAAGAATACCTCCTTTATGTATTGTATTCCAAATCGCCTGATCAGCGGCTCCCATGTCCATCCCGCTTGAAAAAGCAAAATGACGAAATAACCCTATTTGAAAAAAAACAGACATAGAAATTACAAATATTAAAGCAAGTAGGACTTTATCATTAAGCCCAGCCAGATACCGTAAAAATTTTATAAAAATAGAATTAGAAAAAGACTGCTTATCTATAAACCACCGGATAGATAATAATAAGATAAAGCCCATCCCTATAGTTGATAAATTAGTAATACTATCTTTTAAAATAAAACTGTAATTAGTTATAAAACAGCCTGCTAAGAAGATAAAATAAATAATTATAACTTTATCAAGTATTGAAGTTGTTATTTTCGTTATTTTATTTTTCATCGTCGTTTTTCTCTTTCAAATTCGCTCTCTGTGCCTAAAATTATCCATTTCATTATCAGTATTATTTTTGAAATAATTAACACAGTTGTTCCCCGCAGGCAGTATTGCGTATCACGCAGGATAATTTGATTATTGTTGAGAAGCCGTTTAATTCGTATATCAATTATATCTTGCGCGTTATATTTCGCAAGTATCTGTTCTTTAGTCTTCCCTTTTGGCGCCTCATATAACTCCCTTAGCAATCTTATTCTGCGGGCGGTTTCCCCCATATTAATAAATTGAAAATAGCAGTAAGAAAAAGAAAAATAGATTATTGAATTAACGCAGAATAAAAACGGCCATTCTTTGGGGTGATTTTGATATAGAGATAATTCGCATGCCAATAAAAAGATAAAGCCGGTTATAAAACCTATATATTCTGATTTAAGCAGAGTTTTTTTTATTCTATAGAATAATATCTGCGATAAGATATTTAAACAAAAGCCGAAAATCGGAATAAAAATGTCAAGGAAAATCCGTAAGGATTTTCCGCAGATCCCGAAGAGCGTAGCGACATCGGGATAAATATAATTTCCCATGTTATTTAAAAAAGACATTCTAAAGTATGATCCCACTCCGTATGATATCGCAAAAATTTCTTCGATATTTTTGCGATACTCCGCGGGATAATCTTCGTCGCATTCATCTCCGGATTAAAAGCCGGAGATGAATGCGTCTTGATTAACCGCCTTTTCCTAATCCTAAAAAATTACGATAAATAATAAAAGGCTGGATAAAAAACACGCCTTTAGCATTAATTTTGTATATTGAATTATTTAAATCTATAAGCCTGGCATTTATTAAGTCTTTAAGGCGCGGCTCTACCAATAAATCGTCTCTTAACAATTCTTTTATCTCTTCGTAAGACAAACCTGCTTTGCCAGCTTGTGCAATACGCGTAGTTATAACTAAAGAAGGACTGTCTGCTTCTATAGCGGGATATGAAAGAATATAAACAGCGAACAGAGAAAAAAACAGCAATATTATATACGCATAACTAATAAAATCCCGCGGCAGTATGGATAAATCCGGATAGTTATAAGCAAGCCATAGCAGTATGATTATTCCCGATATTAATATAGAGTTAAAAAGTATTATTAATGCCTTAGCAGTATTATTCGGCCTTTTTACGCGCCATATTAGTATATGGAGCATAAAAGCAATAATAAATAATATAAACCCGCATATTAATACGCTCATATTTAAAGATTTTGTTTTCTTATCGCGGCTTGGGAATCCGCGTTAAAAATTTTGGTTTCTTTTATATTCTTAGTAAAATAGAAATCATTTACTAGCCGTAAATATCCACGGATTACCTGCAGTAATGATGGAAATGAAATAGCTTTTGAGATCCCTTCTTTTCTCGCTCCCAGCCTATACGGTACTTCAGCAAAAAGATAACCTTTCTTTACTGTCCTTATGAGTATATCCGTTTGGAAGAAAAATCCGGTGCTCCTGAAATTCAGCTCGTTAAGTATGGATTTTCTATACAGGATTGTCCCGTTAGTATAGTTGAAATTGACTAAGAATGTGCTGTTAATAATAAAACGGTAGATAAAAGAAAGCCCGTTTCTAAATAATGACCGGGCTTCTTTATTAAAAACAAAGGGGATTATTATATCAACATGTTCCAATAATTTAAAATAACGCAATATTTCGAACGGGTTATTTTCATTATCCCCCGGAATAAAGACAATTGATTCTCCTTGCGCGTTATCAATACCATTCCAGAAAGAAGTACCTATCCCTTTAGTCGCGTCATGAAAAAGCATGCGTATCCGTTTATCAGAACTTATTAATTCATTTACTAATTGCTTTGTCTTGTCAGAACTGCCGTCATTAACAACAATTATTTCTCCGGATATCCCGAATTCTTCAAACGCTGTTAAGGTGTTTTTTATCGCGGGAACTATATTTTTCTCTTCATTTAACGCCGGCATTATTACCGTAATATCTAACATATTTTCCTTTTGGACAGTAGTGATACTCTATATAAAGTTAACATGCTGAGGTATTTTATCAAACGCTTCTGGTAAACCCGTGTTATTTCTTTTTAATTCCCATAGAAATTCATTAACTTTATGCTGGAGGCAGAGAGAACCGCACATATTTTGAGCGTTAAACTTATCGGAAGCTAAAAGAGTAATAATTTTCCAATACCTGTCACTTTTCCAAATTTCCTTAAACGGCTTTTCGCAGATATTTCCAATATGATATTTTTTATATTTTGAATTGAATAACATCCCGCATGGCGCGACTAATCCTGATCCGGAAAACTGCATTATAAAAGGCGCGCCATAGCATTGTGTATATATCCTTTTTCCTCCGCTGAGTATCTTTGACCATTTTGCCTTGACTATATAATTATCGCTGGATAAAGATTCAGCTTCTTTAAGCAGGCCTATTAAATCAAAATATTTAGAATAATTTACGTCTAAATTCCCGTCTTCATCATCACTGCAGTGTTTTATAACCGTATAATCAACTCCTATCTCTTTCCCTAATCGCGCTAATGGAATAATCTGGTCCGCGAATTGAGGTAAAAGCACCATTTGTAAACCGATAGTGACAGAAAGATTATTTTCGCGCTTAATCTCTATGGATTTTTTAATAGTATTAATAACTTTTAATAGATTACTTTCTTTGCATCCCATAATCTCAGCGTATCTTTTAGGCTCAGCGGCGGAAATATTAAACCTAAGATACGTTAAAGCCGGAAGGATTCCTTCAAGGCGGGCATCCTTTAAAAGAAAACCGTTTGTCCCTAACGCCATATCTAATCCGTTAGATTTTCCTCTTAATATAGCTTCATACAAATAAGGAGAACAGGTACTTTCCCCATCGCTGACAAAACTTATTGCCTTTACGCCGATTTCAGCCGCGTCATCAAGAAACCTGAAAATCACATCTTTAGTCATCTTTTTTTCGTCATTAGCCTGTAATTTTCCGTAACAGTATACGCATTTATAAGAGCATCTTCTGGTTAAAGCGCAGTCAATGGTAATAGGGGCTATTCTTTCTCCGCGCAGCCATGCCTCAACCCTGTCTTTATGCCAATTTAATTTATGTCCGTCTAATATTAATTCGTCCATTTTATTCATCAAGAAAATTCACCTTTGGTAAATGACTTTTTAGATTAATTTTAGTGGAATTTTCAGTGGTTGAGAAAGTGTTTTATACTTTCTCATACCGTAAAAAATTTTATTTTAAAAATTGCCCATAACGCGGGAATCATATCTATAATCCTGATAGTCTTGCCTTGTTTATGCGTCCGCGGCTTATACCAAACAGGTACTTCTCCGATTTTATATCTTTTTTTGCACAACCGGCTGACAAGCTCAAATTCAAAAGCCTGATTATCAGCTTCGCAATTTAACTTTTTTAAAATCCCTGTCTTGATTAATTTAGTCCCTATAATATCCGTAAAATCTCTTTTGTAAAACAAATTTATACAAAATGTGGCAATAATTGACCCTAGCCAATACGGCCTTTCTTTAATAAGCTTTAATACAGGGCCCCCTTTTCTCTCTAATAATCTCGAACCAAAAACCGCGTCTAATTTTTCGCTTTCGATTTTATCTATCATCAGGCAGACGTCTTCCATCTTATATTCCAAATCGGCTCCCGGAGCATAAAGATAATCCCCTTGGGCAATACGAATCCCTTCACGCATTGAATATCCTACCCCCATATTTTTATCATGAATAACGATTCTTAGCGCGGTATCTTTCTTGAAATTTTCCAATATTTCTCTTGTGTCGTCAACGGAACAATTATCTATAATTATTATTTCTTTATCAACATTCATCCGTTTTGCCTGCTCAATAACGTCTAAAATCGTTGTTTTTTCATTATAGCATACAATAAGAATTGTTAATTTCATAGTTTTTTTATATTAAAGAAATTATCAATAGTATTTTTTATATAAATTATCATGGAATAATTAATTCCCGGATAAACCCCTATCCAAAAAAGGTTATTCATAACCAAATCCGTGTTTTTTAATTCTTTATATATTCTGTATTTACTATTCTTATATGCCGGCTGTTTTGTCAAATTTCCGCCAAAAAGCATGCGAGTCGCGATTTTATTATCTTCCAAGTAACGCACAATGTCATTTCTGGTAAAAGGCGCGTTTTCTTTTAGCAGAATCGGAAAACCAAACCAGCAAGGCTTGGAATTTTTCTCTGCGCGCGGAAGTATGAAATAATTTTTATATTTTTTAAAAATCCCATAGAGAAATTTAAAATTATTTTTTCTTGCTTCAATAAATCCCTGTAATTTTTCTAATTGCGCGCAGCCAATTGCCGCCTGCATATCAGTAACTTTTAAGTTATAACCGATATGAGAATAAACATATTTATGGTCGTAACCATAGGGCAAATCAGCAAATTTCTGGCTAAATCTCTTCCCGCAGGAATCATCTTTACCCGAACCGCACCAGCAATCCCTGCCCCAATCGCGAAAAGACATAATTATTCTTTTCAGTAACGGATTATTGGTTAAAACCGCCCCGCCTTCACCCATAGTAATGTGATGTGCGGGGAAAAAACTGCAGGTAGAAATATCTCCGAAAGTTCCGGTAAATTTAGCGCTGTATTTTGAGCCCAAAGCGTCGCAATTATCTTCTAACCACCACAAATTATATTTTTTAACAATTTTTTTAATCTTATCTATATTTAAAGGATTGCCTAATGTATGGGCGGTAAATATTGCTTTTGTCTTTTTAGTAATAGCTTTTTCTATTTTATCAGCTTGAATATTATATGTCCCTAAATCAACATCAATAAATACAGGTATTAAATTATTCTGCAAAACAGGGTTAAGTGTGGTAGGAAACCCGCAGGCTGTGGCAATAACTTCATCGCCCGGATGTAATTGCCTGTTCTTTAATAAAGGGGATGTTAAAGCGGAAACCGCCAAAAGATTCGCTGAAGAACCGGAATTAGCCAAAAGGCAGTATTTAATTCCCAGGAGAGCAGCGAGTTTTTTTTCAAACTCAGCCGCGTACCTGCCGGCAGTAAGCCAAAAATCAAGAGACGCGTCAACTAAATAAACCAATTCTTTCGCGTCATATACCCTGCCCGCGTAAGGGATAAATGTTTTGCCGGGGATAAACTCTTTTTTTTCTTGTGAAATGAAATAATCTGCCGCCTGTTTTAATATTTTTTTTCTGATAATATCCGGTTTATTCATTTTTATTTTCGAGTGTAAATAGTTAGTCATTGCGGGGGTCGGTAGCCGCAGGCTTCAGCCTGCGTTTTATTACGCAAGCTAAAGCTTGCGACTACCATAAATTTCCCTTGTTTACTGACTGGTTACTTTTCGAGTATATATTTTGATTCCATTGCTACAGTTTCTATAGAAGAATCATTTGGCTTATATCCTAAACCAGCCGCTTTTCTTGATTTGGGGCAATATAAGCTTTTTACTCCTGTTGGGCAAATAAGATTAAGATTATGTTTAAAAGTATACTTTAAACCATGGGTTTTAGCAAAATATTTAAGTAATTTGATTTTGCTAACCGCTGCCAAGCTATAAGCGTCAATAGCGCTATTAAAAGGCTTGGCTTTAATAATTAAACATATCAAATTAAAAAGATCCCGCGGAGAAATAAAATCACGGGTAAAATCGCAAGGCTCAGCAATAAAAATATTTTTATTTTTTAAGCTTTTTAGCAGCTCGGTTAAAAAATAACCCGAATCTAAATCTATGAAACGGCTAAAATAAGAAAATAACCGTATATCAATAATACTTGATTTGTTTAACGCGCGATGCTTTGCTTCCTGATGCAATTTCGCTATCCCGTAATAATTTTCCGGCTTCATATCATTTACGGATATGCTATAAACCGCTCCACTGCTAAAATTTATATAAACAGCGCGCGGATACCGGCGCAGGTATTCTAAAACCATATTATCAAATTCTTCAGTCAGCTTAAATATATTTCCGTCTGTTTCTTTTACTTTTACCGGAGTCCCCAGCCCAACACAATTAATTATTGCATCGTAACCATGTTTAGATAAATCAGCAAAATCTTTTTTTGGATACGCGTATGGGCAATTGATTTGTTTTAAAAAGGCCTCTAGCTTATTCTTTGAACGGGCGAATAAATAAATATTTTTATACCCCTCGCGGGAAAAATGATAAATCAGCCCTTTAGCGATATGGCTGGTCGCGCCTAAAATTGCTATTTTATTTTTTGTTTTTTTATCCATTTTTTAACACAAGCTGAAGCTTGTGGCTACCGGTTTACATTTTTAATGCTCGGCTATCATTTCTTTTTTTAAGGTTTCTTTTTTAAGAAAAGGGAACATATCTTCATACGCGTGAGAAACTAATCTGCCATCAGGCATTTTTTCAGAAGATATCCGGGGGATTATAAGCTGCCACTGCGGTGTTATCACATCGCAAATAACCGGGCCGTTAAAATCAAGCACTTCTTTTATTTTTGAATCTACTTCTCTTGGAGAATTTATCTTTACTCCTTTTATTCCATAAGCATTGGCAATCTTTAATGAATCCGGGCACCAAACGCCTGTTTTCGGCCCTTCTCCAAATAAACGGCCATTGGTGAAATTCTTTTGTGTATGCCTTATGAGTAAATAACCGTTATTATTAAAAATAATAATTTTAACGGGCAGATTGTTATGTTTTATAGTAGCGAGTTCCTGAATATTCATTTGCAAACTGCCATCTCCGGTAATAGCTATAACATTGGCTTTTTTATCCGCCATACACGCGCCTATAGCGGCAACCCACCATCCCATAGAAGAAAGCCCGCCTGTGGTTAAAAACCTCTGCCCCTTCTTTATTTTCCATGTTTGGCAGGTAACATGAAAACAAGAACCTGTATCAACAATTATTAAATTATCTTTATTTGCCAAAGCAGATAACCTATCGGTAAAATAATAAGAATTAACAGGTTTTTCTTTTTTATACTCAGGTAAAACAACTGGATAGCTCTTTTTCCAGTGCGCGCATTGTCTTATCCAACCGCCAAATGGATTTAACCGGCCGGCCCTATGGGCAAATTTTGCGTTAGCATAATTTGAGTTTATTTGAACAAAAAATTCTTCAAGGAATCTTTTAGCGTCCGCGTTTATTTTTGAATCAATATCAACCCCCGGTTTTTTAAGCTCTTCAATATCTATATCAACTACTATTTTTTTCGCGTGCTTGCCAAAATTTTTTGGAATATGCCCTGTTAAAGCTAAAGCCAGCCGGCAGCCTATAACTATTATCAGGTCTGAATTTTGTATAGCGAAATTTGCCGGCCTGTCTCCATAATTACCCGGCCTGCCAACATAAAGTTCATTTCCGCTGTCTATTAAATCTATACCTAATCTGGATGTAAGAACAGGAATATTAATTTTTTCTAATACCTTTTTAAAAATTGGGACCGCGTTTGCCAGCCTAATACCCTGCCCCGCGAGAAATATAGGCCTTTTAGCCTGAGAAATCATTTCAATAACAGAACCAACTTGTTCTTTAAGCAATTTTAAGTTTGTATTTTCAGTATCCGGCCTGAATTCTTCTAAAAGATTTTCCGGTACTTCCATTTTTTGCACATCCAACGGGACATCTATCCAAACAGGCCCGGGGCGGCCATTCAAAGCGAGAAAATAAGCCTTTTGCATATAAAACAGCACTTTAGCCGGGTCATCAATAGTTATAAAAAATTTAGCTGCTTTTTCAACAAGAGGCTTTATATTGATGCCTTGTATGCCAATCTGCCTTATCGGATGTTTGTCTTGGTATTGCACGTAAGAAAGCGCAGATTGCCCGGATATTACCATCATAGGAGATGAATCCGTCCAGCCGCCAACAAGCCCGTTCATTACATTGACCGCTCCCGGCCCGGCTGTAACTAAGGCAACGCTTATTTTTCCTGTAATCCTTCCGTAAGCGTCAGCGGCCATGCCAGCTGTCTGCTCATGATGCGTGCATATTGTTTTTAATTTTTTATTCTGGCAAACCGCGTCCACAAGAAACATCGCCTGTCCGCCAGAAACCATAAATACCGTATCGATACCTCTATCCGTGAGAAATTTAAAAATAAAATCCGCGACTCTCATATACCACTCCCTTGTTTTTTATAATAAAGATTCTATATCGTAAGTTTCTGTTCCTGATTTTTTATTATTAGCCAGATACATTGCGGCATAAACTATAAAATCTTCCTGACCGGCGACTATCTTTCTGCGCCCTAATTCCATGAAAATATCACGCGGGTCTACTTCAAACCTTTCCGCGGCTTGCTTTACTTTATTCGCGAATCCGGAAAACACACCTGCTAAACCGCTGATTAAACTAAGCGAAGTTATTCCCTGCGGAAATTTCATCATCTTAGAAACAACATTATCCGAGGTATCCATCATTTTATAAAAATTTATTCCAGTTTCAATCTTTAATTTTGTTAAAATTCCAACAAGTACTTCTAGTTGGCAATTACCAGCGCCTGCCCCAAAACCACGCAAAGTCCCATCAATAATCTTAGCTCCTGATTGTAAAGCAATTAATGAATTAGAAACCGCAAGCCCTAAATTATTATGAGCGTGAAAACCTATCTTTAAATCAATATTACCGCAAATATAACCGATTGTTTCAGAAACCATATCCGGCGTAGAAGCTCCGGCGGAATCCATAAGTATAACTCCTGACACCCCATAATTTTTCATCTTCCGCACTTCTTCTAAAAGGCGTTCTTTAGAAGCCATGTGATACATCATAAGGACTCCATAAACCTCTTTATTTTTTCTTTTTATGTGTTCAATATGCTGCCGCGCGACATCCGCTTCAGTACAATGAACAGCGATACAAAAAAGATCCACCCCTTCATTAATAGCGGGATCGATATGTTCTTTTATAGTCCCAAAACCGGGAATCAAAAACGCCCCGAGTTTTGTTTTCTTTAACTCTTTTTTTGCGGTTTTAAGCATTTTGTCATCCGCAACAGCCGAAAGCCCAACCTGTAAAGAAGACGCCCCTAATCCATTGCCGTGGCCCACTATCACTACATACAAACCGACATTATCTATCGCTTTACAATAATCTTTTATATTTTTAACGGATAATTGATGGTTTATAGCATGAGAACCGTCTCTAAGCGTTGAATCAAAGATAATTGTTTTATTCATAAAGTTTGCCTTTAAAATTAATCTAAAAAGTCATCCCGCCGAGGCGGGATTTTCTTGAGCAATTTCTTGGCATATTCTTCGGCGGCATTAACCGCGGCACAAGTAATAATATCTAAATTGCCTGAATATTTCGGAAGATAATCTCCCAGCCCTTCTACTTCAATCATAATAGTAACCCTGTTGCTTTCGAAAACCGGCCCCGCTTTTATTCTATAGCCCGGGACGTATTTATTTATTTTCTTAACCATTAAACTTATTTCTTTGCGTAATTTCGCTATAACCGGTTTATTTATTTTTAAATAAATAGTGTTATGCATTAATACCGGCGGCTCAGCGGGATTAAGAATAATAATCGCCTTTGTGTTTTTTACTCCGCTAAAATGCGTTATCGCGTCTTTTGTAATTTGTGTAAATTCATCTATATTGGACCTTGTCCCTGCCCCCGCGGATTTAGAAGAAATACTTGCCACAATCTCTATATATTCAACGCGCGGATGAACTTTCATTATAGCACATATTATAGGAATTGTTGCCTGCCCGCCGCAAGTAATTAAGTTAATATTATCGCAATTTAAGCATTCATGAAGATTAATCGCCGGGACACACATTTTACCAATATGAGAAGGAGTCAAATCAATGGTGAACTTGCCCATTTTTTTTAGAATTGGCGCGTTATAAAGATGTGTGCTCGCGGAAGTAGCATCAAAAACTATATCACAGCAATCAGGCGCGTCTTGAATCGCTTTTATTGAATCAATTGATGTGTGGATTCCCATTGCCTGCGCTTTTATTATGCCTTCTGAATCAGGGTTTCTTCCGGTGAAAATCCCGCATTCTAAGATGTTTGACCTTAGGACTTTAAATAAAAGATCCGTGCCAATATTGCCTGTGCCTATAATTCCCACTTTTATTTTATGGTATGGGAAAGTATCGAACATTTTCCCAACCACTGAAAATCTTTTATAGTTATCACTGAAAGTGATTTTCTTGTCCATTTTTATATCTTTATGTTAAGCCCGTCTTTAGCCGCTACTGTATTCTTGAAAATTGTTCTCGCGGCATTTTGAGCTGACAGCCTATCTTTACTTGTTAAATACACACCGGCGTCAAAATGAGTTAAAATTAATTTTTTAACTTTGCAAGCCTTAGCTATTGAAGCGGCTTGTTCGGGATTAAGATGCGGCCAATTATTATCTGTTTGGCCGGGAGCCAAAGAGCATTCTGTTATTAAAATATCCGCGCCATCGGCTAATAAACTAAGGTTTGGGCACAGGCCGGTATCAGTACAAAAAACTACTTTTTTCCCTTCAGAAGAAACTCTATATCCATAACAAAGGCAGGAGTGTAAAAGTTCTTTATATTCAATATCTATTGGCAGTTTTAACGTATTTGAAAATTCTCTAATAATTATCTTTGTTTTTAGTTTATTAACAGGCTTAGAATAAGGGTTATTAATAATAACATTAAATACTTTCTTGATGCCCTTAGGGCCAAAGACATTAATTCCCTGTGAAAAATTAAATTTATTCAAAGCATGCAGGCCAATAATATGGTCTAAATGAAAATGGCTGAGCAAAAGAATAATCGGCTTATTTTTTGTTATATACTTATCCAGCTTATAGAACCCGCCGCCCGCGTCAAAAACAACATATGCCTTATTAGTATCAAGCAGAACTGAAAGAGTATTGCCTTGTTGTGTGTCATACCAGCCGTTTGTCCCTAAAAAATGCAGTTTCATAGTTGATGAAAATATCCCGCGTACCAATCAGCGGTTTTTTTAAGGCCTTCTTTTAGGCTGTACTTTGGTTTCCAGCCTAAAATACGCCGGGCCTTTATTGAAGAAAGGTATTGTTTTTTTATTTCATATTTAGCTGTATTCATAATCTTATAAGTTACTTTCCTGTTGTGAAAACCGGTATTATTGATCTCATCTAATAATTTAATTACGGTTATCGGATTTTCATCGCTTAAATTAAAGGCTTCTCCTGAAAGCTTATACTTTTTAAACAGTTCGGCTATCTTAATATAACCAGCTACAATATCATCAACATAAACATAATCACGGACAAAATTACCATCACTGCGTATTTTTAATGTCTTATTTAAAATAAGGCTCTTTATCGCGTCCGGTATAAGGCGGCTAAAATTAAAATCTCCCGGGCCATAAATGTTCCCGCAGCGGGTAATCGCTACAGGCAGGCAGTAAGTATGAAAATATGTATTTGTTATTAAATCCGCGCAGCTTTTAGAAACATCATAAGGATGGCTGCCGATTAAGGGAAAGTTTTCTTTATAAGGCAGGTTATTATGCGCTCCATAGGCTTTATCGCTGGAGGCGACAATTACAGCTTCTAAATTATCCGCGAGCCGGCATGCTTCTAAAACATTCCAAGTCCCGCGGATATTGCTTTTAAAAGTGTTCAAAGGGTTTTTATACCCTCTTCCTACCAGCGCTTCAGCGGCAAGATGAAAAACAATTTGAATATTATTGTTATTAATAATATCTTTTATAAGCGAATAATTAGCAACATCCCCTTTAATAACCTTTATTTTTTTATACTCCGCTAGAGTTAGAATTGTTTGCGGGCGGTGAGTTTTTATATCTAACCCAAATACCGCGGCCCCGTCCGAAATAAGCTGTTTGGTTAAGTTTGAGCCTAAAAAACCCTCAAAACCCGTAACAAGTACTCTTTTATTATCCCAAAATTTATTCATTTAAGAAAATTCTCCTTTATTTTGTATAGCAGTTAATGTTGCTAATTTCCCATTCTTTTTATGAAACCGGACTATATTTTTGATATTAATATCCGCCAAACCATCCCCATAAGTCAAAAGAAAAGTTTGATTACCGACATATTTTTTTACTTTTTTAAGTCTACCACCAGTCATTGTATCTTATTCGGTATCTACTAAAGTAATTTTCCATGGTTCAGACGCGGTAGCAGGAATAAACCATAAGAGAACCTTCATATCCTACCCTATATTTTCTTAGCTATAACAAACATTTCATTAGTGGGTATATTAAAATTTAATTGCGGCAATAATTTCTCAATTAGCATTGAAGCACGTCTTAAAAATTCTAAAGAAGTAAATTCACCAAGCCTATAAATAATATTATATAAATAATAACTAGAAAAATGAGGTTGAATTTTTATTATTTCAAGAACTTCTTGTTTAAGTAATTGGGTTAAATTATTGTGATTAAAATAAAATAAGTGTTCTGGAGGTTTGATAGCGTATAAGGGAAAAAACCCTTTGGTGTCTATTGTGGTTATAATTAACAATCCATCGGGTTTAAGAATATTTTTAATATTGCTTAATGTTTCTTTAGGATTAGTTAAGTGCTCAATAGTCCCGATCATGAATATAATATCAAACGTATTGGGAAGAAAACTGTTATTTTTAAGCTCTGAATTCAAAACATCCAGGCAAAATTTATTTTTCGCATACTCATAAGCGTAATTACTTATTTCTACCCCTTGAACTTGACAATTAGCCTGTTTTTTCGCCTCATCTAGCAAGAAACCAAAAGCGCAGCCAATATCCAGAATCTTTAAGCCAGATAATAATCTAATTTTACTAACCATATTGAGTATTTTTTTCGCGTTTTTCCTATGGTTAATTTCATCTTTCAAATAACTATTATAACCAATTGTGGAATTATTATTAAAATAACCCATATCATAAAAGGATGTAGCCTGTTCTAATGCCTTATCAACCCATTTTAAACCGCATTCTTTACAATGAAAGATCGTGAATAATCCCGTTTTTTTGTAAACTACGGCTTTATTTGATTTACATATGTAACAAGCACTCATGATTTTTCCCTATTCCTATGATTTCGTTAATACTATTAATCAAACTCGCTTTTTTTACCCAAAATAATAAGTTTCATTAAAACTATACCCTTTGAAATTTCTTCATTGCGACATAGTCTGAATGACACTAATTTGAACATGAGTGATAATTTATAAACATTAACCCCATATTTTCCAAGGCGCATTTCCCGATTGCCAGATTTTTTCAAAGTTTAGTTTATCTCTTAAGGTGTCCATACAACCCCAAAAACCATTATGTTTATAAGCGCATAATTGCCCTTGCTTTGCCATGTCTTCCAACGGCTCTCTTTCCCAAACAACGTTATTATCATTATCTATAAAATTGAACACCTCCGGTTCAAGAACAAAAAATCCCCCATTAATCCATCCGCTCTCACCTTTTGGTTTTTCTAAAAAAGAAGAAATTTTATCCTTTGAATCTATATCTAATACTCCAAACCTCCCCGTATTTTGTATAGCGGTTAATGTCGCTAATTTCTTATTTTTTTTATGAAATTGAACCAGCTTTTTAATGTTAATATCCGCTAAACCATCGCCATAAGTCAAAAGAAAAGTTTGATTGCCAACATATTTTTTTACTTTTTTAAGCCTGCCGCCGGTCATTGTTTCTAATCCGGTATCTACCAAAGTAATTTTCCACGGTTCAGACGCCGTAGTATGGATTTTTGTTTTATTCTTAGACAAATCAATAGTCACATCGCTCATATGCGTAAAATAATGAGAAAAATATTCTTTTATCATGTACCCTCTATATCCTAAACAAATAATAAAATCATTAAAGCCATAATGGGAATATAATTTCATAATATGCCAAATAATCGGCTTGCCGCCAATTTCTACCATTGGCTTTGGTAATACCTCTGTTTCTTCATTAATCCTTGTCCCTCTGCCGCCTGCTAAAATAACTACTTTCATTTTGCCTCCTGACTTCAGTATTTATTTTTAAAAAGACCCCTTTTTCTGTAAATTATAATAAATTGTTATTTTTTAACTGTTCAAAAATGAATTCAGCTTGTTTCTGAGATCCTTTCTCGCTTAAATGACAACTGTCGATAAATAATTCTTTTCTATTGAATTTATTGAAATATGATTCGATATCAAAATAATAAACATTTTTATGGGATAAAGCAAATTTTTTTAGGGACTGATTAAGCGAGCCTATCGCCGTAAGCGTTGCTTTGTAGAGAGGATTTAACGAAAGTAGTTCTTGGCTATTGTAATCAAACAGCGGTTTGGCTAGGTTCACAGGCAATATAATGAAAGTAATATTATCTTTATTAAGCATGCTGTAGAGTTCTTCTAAAACGGAATTGTTTTCTTGTTCAAAGAAATCAAAGGCCTTTTTATCATTTAAATCAAGCATTGCGGGAAGGGCCCTTTTTCTTTCTTTTGATTTAATAATAAAAGAGTTCAGCGAATGATACAAGGAAGAGTACTTATGCATAAAACGTTCACAACAGCTATGCGCCTTGATTATATCCCTAGAAGAAACGAGCCTATTTTTAGATGTCCAACAGATCCTTTTATCCCATTTTTCTCCCAGGCTCGCAAAATTTGCAGCCGGGTCATATATTTGCAAAATGACATATTTTACGGGGAATTTCCTGTTTATTTCAAACTGATAGCGTTTAACAGACTGATAAAGAGAATAAGAAGGAATTGCGGCATTGATTACTCCGTATTTATCTCCAAGATTAGCTTTAATAATCTCATAAAACTTGGATGGGACATTTATATCCCCGTTTACTCCCCATCCAAAAGGCACAGAGTCACCAAGAAAAACAAAATTTTCTTTATTGTTAAAATACTTATTTTTCCCAATTCTAAACCTATTCGCGTCCGTTTTGATTAACCAATTATCCTGTTCACCGGTAAAATTCTTTTTAATAGTTACAAGCCGGTCATCTTCCACAAACTCAGTAAATATTCTTATGTTAAATATGTCAAACCCATATTGTTTATAAGTATCCCATGTAAATCTTCCTTTGATTAAACGATATGCTGCCTGGCCTGCTAAATCAATAAACAATAAGCACAGTATAATAAAAACAATTAAGAATACATTTTTTTTTATTTTATCATCTTTTTTCATTTTATCCTCGGGTTTTTAATTTTAATATGTAATCTTCAAATATATTGCTCAGTTTTTCCCACCCGCTGTCATTCATTAAGGATTCCGCCTTTTTCCTGCCATTTTCAATAAACAGATTGATTTCGGGAGAGTTATTAAGGATCTTCAATAAACCTTGGCACATTGTGTCCGGATTGTTAAGGCCAAGCAGTAAAGCCGCGCCTTTTACCTGATCTTTTAACCCCGGTAAATCAGAATATAAAACCGGGCACCCCATGGAGAAAGCTTCTAAAGGAGGAATATTGGTCGGGCCAAAATAAGTGGGCATAACCAAAGCAAGTGCTTGAGCATAAAGATAGGGAAGTTCCTTATCTTCAATAAAGCCAATATAATGAATTTGATTGTCTATGCCGAATTCTTTTGCCTTCCTTAATATAAAAGATAAATTACCCTTATCAGAGCCGCTAAAAACCGCGTGTATTTTTAGATTATATTTTTCTTTCAAAAGTTTCAATCCATCCAAGATATAGATGTGGTTTTTATGCGGCCAAAACTGAGCCGGATAAAAGATATATTTATCGTCGATATTATACTTTTTCTTAATATCAATAAAATTACTGTCATAAGCCTTTTTTGAAATACCCGCCGCGTTTGATGGCAAAAAAGGCAAAGAAATCACCCTGTTTTCCGCAATGGCATATCTTTTAATTATATTACTCTTAGTAAATTCCGAATCAGTAACTACAGCCACCGCTTTAGTAATAGCTAAACGGTACAATGTTTCTCTTCTTTCAAATTCTCTATTTATGTAAACCTCGGGGAATTCAGGATAGTCAAAAAAGCATAAATCCCATACGGTAAAAATATAATTATAATAGTTTAACGCCAAGGTTAAATCAGTGGGTGAAAGGAAATACGCTAAATCCACTTTATATTTTTTAAAGATTCTATCCAGTTTGGATTCCAGCTTAATTTTTGCCTTAGTAAATATATTACTTACTAATTGAGAACCTGTTAAAAGCGCCGTAAACCTGTCAAGATTTGACCAGGGCAAATAAATAGGAGATAAATTATGTTTTTTTAAAACGCTCAAGTTTTTCTTTAGAGTGGTAAAGAAAATAAAATTATATTTATCGGAGGCGTTCTTTTTTAATAATAACGAAACGGATACGGCATATTGAAAAGCCCCGCCTTCAGTTATATCTTTAGTTAAAATAACCGCGATATTCATAAATTCACCTAAAAAATATCTTTTATTAATATATTCTTGTTTAACTTTAGATCAAAAATTTCCATATCATATATTGTTTTTATACTATCCGTAACGCCTAAATAAGTAAGCTGATGATTTCGGCTTCTTGATTCTCTGAATTTCGGCATAACAAACCCTTTTTTATAATTAACCGCGGGCAACGGACAAACGTCCTTACGGATAAAAAATGCATTGTTGCCATTAGAATTACAGCCTACGAACACATAACCTTTCTCCTGTGCTAATAAACATAATGCCGGCAAAGATGCTCCCCAATACAAATCAGAATAATGTTTTTTATTCCGGTTGAATTTTTCCTCATAAGGGATAGTAATAAAATGCTCACAGCCAAAAATACCGTTGTATTCGCATACGACAATTCTAGGGTTTACTGCGTCAATAGCTTTCCATATCCAATAATCATTACCGTCAATATCAATAACCAATAAGCCGGCTTCTTTTTCTTTTATATTCTGGCGTATCAGTTGATTAATACTGTCTTTGGTAATAAAACTACAAACCGCCTTAAGGTCATATCTCCAGTATATGTCGTCACTTTTTATAAAATCAATATTTGATTTTGAAGAATCCATCACCAACCCACTCCAATTATCATTCGTTAATAAAAATCTTGTGCTAGCTTCTGTGTAATCTTCAACGCCGAATTCAATAAATATCTTATTTGGAATTTCAATTTGGCGAATCAGATATTGAATTATTCCGTCTTCACCCCATTGGGAGAAAGCCTTAAACTCAAACTCCTTTAGTGAAGTAAATTCATTAATTCCTTTGTTCCTTTCTGCCAAAAGTTTCCCTAAAAGCACGATAATAATATCAATACCAAATAATTTTCTAATTTTCCAAATAATTCTTTTTAAAAATAGTTTTATAGTATTCATGGTTGATTATTTTTTACGGTGTAGGAAAGTATAAACTTCCTACACCACTGAAAATCTTTGATGATTATTACTAAAGGTGATTTTCTTGGCGATTATTACTCCGTTCCAGGAATTCTGGCTTACGGATTCTTTTAAACTCATCCATTTTAGGCATTTTACAACTCTAAAGCCGGCTGTTTCCAGCATTAAATATAATTCCGGAAGAAAGAAATACCGCATAATATGATGTTCCGTAAATACTTTTATTGAATTATTTTTTTTATTTCTTATTTCAATTTTATAACAAATATCCACAGTATTATCATTAAAATTCATCTTTGGCACAGCGGTACGCTTAATTAAAACTTCTTTATCGTTAAATTCTTTTATTCTTACCGATGGTTTTTGAATAATTACCGCCGGGCCATACCAAAAGTCAAAAATAAACATCCCGTTATTATTTAAATGCCTGTAAGCGTTTTTGATGGTATTTAAAACCAACTCATTAGTAGTTTGGTAGCTCATTACGTGAAATAACGAGACTACAATATCAAATTTCCTATTTAGATTAAACCGGGCGGAATCACAAAGATAAAATTTTATTTTCTTTTCTTTGGCTTCGGCTGTAGTCCTTGCGATTTTAATCATCTCAGCCGATTTATCAATACCCGCGGTCTCGTAGCCTTTATTCGTAAACTCTATAGCATGCCTGCCTGTGCCGCATCCTATATCAAGCAAGGTTTTTTTATTATTACCCGCGTAACATTTTATTAAATGGCTTACGTAATCTACTTCTTTCTTATAGTCTTTTTCTTTATATAGAACATTATAGTATTGCGCGTATTTTAAGAAATTTTTCATTATTATAACGCCAATTTCAAGGTTTTTATAATTTTATTAATTTGTTTTTTTGTTAGAGCTAATCCGCTTGGAAGATAAAGCCCGTATTTGTAAGCGTGGTCTGTCCGGGGGTATTTTTCCCCCTTGAATAATCCTGTTTTGATAAGGGCCGGCTGGCTATGTATGCCTTTAAAAAAAGGGCGCGTTTCTATCCCGCGTTTTCTTAATCTTTCCATCAATTCTTTCGCGCATAATCCTGATCCGGGGGTTAATTGTATCGCGTACACCCAATAAACTGATCTAGCGTAAGGTTTTTCAGTTAAAAACCGTATTTGTTTAATTTCAGATAAACAATTTTTATAATATTCCGCCATTTTTCTTTTAATCTTAATAAATTCATTAATTTGTTCAAGCCTTGCAGTCCCTATCGCGGCTTGCATGTTAGTCATCCTGAAATTATACCCAAGCTCAAGATGATTAAACCTCTCTTCGTTCCCAAAACATAGATTCCTATATACCCTGGCTCTGCGGTTATATTCTTCATTATTAGTAACCACCATACCGCCTTCACCCGTGGTAATAATCTTATTGGCATAAAAACTTGTAGCAGAGATATCGCCCATTGACCCACATCGCAGCCATTTATTGCCTTTTTTCTTACTCTGGTATTGGGCCCCCTGAGATTCCGCGAAATCCGTTAAAACTTTTAAGTTATATTTTTTCGCTAAATCTAACACCTTATCCATATTAACCGGATGGCCATAGATATCCACCGGCATAATCACTTTTGTTTTTGGCGTTATCCTGCTTTCAATCTGATCAACATCCATGGTGCAGGTTTCCGAATCAATATCCACCAAGACAGGTTTTGCTCCCAAACGAAGACAAGCGGCAGCACAGGAAATAATCGTAAAAGACGGCATAATTACTTCGTCAGCCGATTTTATCCCTAAAGCAAAAAGAGCGGTTTCTAAAGCGGCAGTGCCGTTACAAACCGCGATACCATATTTTACTCCCACAAAAGAAGCAAATTTCTCTTCGAATTTACGCACAAATGGGCCTTCTGAAGAAATCCATCCTGTTTCTACGCATTCTTTTAAATACTTTGCCTCATTACCAGCTAAAGAGAACTCATTAATACGTATCATTTTTTCAATTTTATTTTATCTTTCTTAACAGCTTCAAACCTTACCGGCTGTATTTCTTTAAAGAATGGCCCTTGTTTAACTTCAATTATTTCAGCACCTTCCATAAATTCAAATCCATGCCCGCCAAAAGCTAAAAATACCACATCCCCCTGCTTAACAACCCTGCTTTCTAGATAATGTTTCTTCCCATCATAAAAATCTATCCTTACTTTGCCGCTTCTTATAAAAAGCATTTCCTGGGTAGATTCGATTTGTTTTATTGCCGGAAGATGAATATGTGAACCGATTAAATATCCTTTAGGCCTATTCATATAAATTAATTGCTGAGGGAATTCATGCGGAGTAAAAGTTTCCAAGCCTTTTGTTTTAAAATTATTCTTTATAATAAAAGCAATAATCTTTTTTTTATAAGTAATTTTTATGAGTTTTTTCATAATTTTTCCTAATGATTAATTTATTAAGTTTAGCTAAAATAAGCTTGATTTTTCCCAAAATCGCAAATATAACAGGCCTATAGTAGTATAAAGAGAAGTTTCCTTTGAGTAACTGCGTCAAATGGTAAAATATTACTTTAGGTTGAGTATAAAACTCCATTATAAATAATTTTTGATACTTTTCAAGGTCTTCTTTTGTTAACTCGTCTGTCCTAATTACGCTCCTGCCATATCTGGTAAACTCTCCCCAATTATTAGAGATTAAGTGGATTCCTTTATTTTCCAAGGCCATTTGATAAACTTTTGTCCCAGGATAAGGCGTCATTATACAACAACTCACTCTTACAAGTTTTAATCTTTTAGCGAAATTTATAGTATCCATTACAGTTTTATGCGTTTCATAAGGATGACCAAGAATAAAACTTCCTCTTGTTTCAAACCCCAGTTTGCGCATCCAGTAATAAACTTGTTCATACTGCCCGATTTTAGTCCCTTTATTGACCATGTCTAATATCTGCTGGTTTCCCGATTCAACTCCCATCGAAATTTCAACCACGCCCGCCTGTTTTAATTTCCGCAAAGTATCAAAATCAATACTATCAGCCCGTGCATTAGCATAAAAAGCTATCTTTTTATGCAGGCCCCTTTTAATAATTTCATCGCATAATTCCGCGGTCCTCTTTTTTGAAATAGTCAGGGTATCATCAAGAAACATGAAAAATTCAGTCTTGTATTTATGATGTGATAATTCTATTTCATCGACACATTTTTTTATCTCCCTATACCGGACCTTCGTGTTGCGGTTAAAACAAAAAAGGCAGCTAAAAGGACACCCGCGCGAAGTAACTACGGTATCCATCCTTATCATGCCCTTGCCGGGCATAGGGAATTGATAATAATCATAATTAATCAAGTGCCTCGCGGGAAAAGGCAATGCGTCTAACGGGCCTTCATTAGGCGCTTCAACTATTTTTTCTTTCGCACTGCCGTTCACGATTTTTAATAACGCCTTTTCTCCTTCCCCCACCACAATATAGTCTATATTATCATAACTTCCATCTTTAGAAACAGGTACGGCTGAAAAATGAGGCCCTCCTCCAATAGTAACTATCCGGGGCATTATTCTTTTAATGCTATCAAACAATTCCTTTATTTTAGGAAACTCAGGCGTAGTAGAAGTTATGCCGACATATTTTGGGGATATCCCGGTTATTTTCTTTAATACATCTTCGGTATCAAGCAGGTCTTTTTCCGCGTCAAGTATACTTACCCGAAAACCATTGTTTTCAAGGAAAGCGGCAATATACATCAACCCCAGCGGCGGCCGGATTTCCCTGTACTTAGGTAGTTTTCCATAGACCTTGTAAATATTAAGCGAATAACCCGGCCTGATTAAAACTATTTCGGATTCTTTTGTATTTTTCATCTGTTTATGGCAATGTAGATATCGTATCGTTAATTAATAGCCGCAATGCTTTATCCCTTTTTAAATGCTGAAAGAAGATTTTATGTATAAAATATACCAGCCTTTTAAATTTGTTTATCCTAAAAAATACTCCTATTTTATTTATTGTATCCTGATCTTCCTTTAATGGAATTTTAAAAACACCGGCTTTTTCCTGTAAGGTATTTACATCGTAGCCGGTATTAAAACCGCAGTTTACTCCTGAACCATCAAAACCAACATTCCGGACTAATGATTTAGATGGATAAAGCGATAATTTATCATTTAATAAAGATGAGGCATACCAGCAGGTTGCCCAGGAAAAGGTTCTTTCACTGGCCTGTTTTTTAAGCGCCTTTGAATATGGGTAGCGGCCGTCTAAATCAAATTTCCTAATTAACTTTTTCGATTTTAACTGCTCCAAAAGTTTCTTCGCGTTCGGGTCAAATAAATCCCATCCCCTTTTCCATGTCCCCCATCCCCAGCAATCAGCCATTCTTAAGAGAAGTGTCTGGCGATTCTTTATTTTCACAGGATACATATACCCGCATACACTTATGATCTTCGGTTCATTTTCATAGAATAATAAAGCATCATTCATGAAATCAAGGAAATATGGAGCAACAGATAGATCATCTTCCAATACAATGATTTTGCCGTATTCATTTATTACTTTAGTAACTCCTTCTATGATATTTTTCGACGGGCTAAAGTTAATTTTTCTGTTATGAATAAGTACTTTTTTAAATCCGGATATTGTTTTTAAGTAATCCCTTACCGCCTGTACTCCCGCTTCTGATTTCTTATCTTTAGCCGCATCGGAGAATATAATTAACTCGCTCTCCTTTGCCAGGGTATTCTTTATTAATGACTCTACTGTCTGCCGAAGATGCCATGGGCGGTTGTAAACAAACAATGCTATAGGAGCGTATTTTGTTATCATTTTACCGGTTTGTAGTAATATTAATATTGGATTTTATTAAGAATTTCTCTTTTGATTAAAGAAAGCGTTGTCTTAATAATCCTTATTAAAGAAAAATAGTTTAATTTCCTTATAATCAAAATATGTTTGCATAATACTGCTGCTTCATAAATATTCTGCGCTCCGAATTCAACACAATTTACAACCACCTGGCCCCTGGCAATATTAAATCCCAAAACAGGATAATGGAAACGCGTTGGTTTGTTTTTATTCTCTGCTATAAGTTTAGGCGTATAATTATTTATTCGGTTCAAGCGCGCGATTTTATTTACTGTTTCAACAACTAAACTGTATTTTTCTTCCGGGAAATAAACAGCTTCTTTAATTGCCATTTTAATACATTTTTTCATGTCTATTCTGAAATGCTTGGCGCAAGAAATATGATCCTGGGCCTGTAGAAATGATTCTGCCACAATGATAGATGTGGTTTTAGCAAGGGCTAATTTACTATGAAAGGGCAAGTTGTTTTCACTAAAGAATTTTTTAACAACCTTATTGTCTTCACCATTATGAGAATCCGCCGTTCCTCCTATGCTATGACGCGAAGTACCGCTTATTGCATAGGGCTTGAATGAATAATAATATGATTCCAAAACGCACGCTAATGCAATCCCTGAATAAATATCTGGTATTATTGAGTGAAAAAATCGCCCGGATTCACGCATAACTCTTTTAATAGCATTATAACTTACAAAACCTCTGTATAATAAGGGTAGTTCGCAAGGATCCCGTTTAAAATTAATTACATCTATCAACATTTCTTTAGATATACGCTTTACTAAGGATGTTCGTAATGGAATTATCAGTATATTTTTTTTAGATTCATTTATATACCAGTTCGGCCAGAAATAAACAGCTGGTTTACAAGAAACAGCTTCGCATCCAGTTTTATTTATAATTTCATTTACTTCGCTTAACGCGCCCGGCAATAGCCCATCATCATCTCCAAGATATGCTACATATCCATCATTAACATGCGATAGCGCGAACTCCCAATTATTTGTCATACTTACTCTCTTACCGGTATTAATGTATTTAATTCGATTATCTTTAAAGGACTCAACTACTTCTTTTGTTTTATCTTGGCTAAAGTTATCGCTGACAATTATTTCTAAATTATCGTATTCTTGAGTGGTACATGTTTTTAAAGAACTATGCAGAACATCACAACGTTCCCGCGTAGGAATTATTACAGTGAATTTCACCTGTTTTCTTTTATCCGTCATAATTGTTTTCATACTTTAAAAATAGCGTATTTAAATGTACAAATCTTAATTTATTCAAAATTTTATTTCTTAATTGTGAACAAGAAATTGTTGAGATAAAAACGGAAGATAGGAATAACAAAACCAAATATATAAATATCTTTGAATAAGGCAAATTAATATTCACGAAAAGTTTTCCTATAAGAGCAATTAAAATAACGGATATTAGCGGTTTGCCTATATCATCTATCCACCAGTGCCACTCTTCATTTTTGAGCAAACGGCGATGCATTATATGAATACCTACAAGCAAATAAAAACTATTTAAAATGACCCAAACAGAAGCTGCTCCAATAGCTCCATAAAATGATACAAAATAAAAAATTAATGGAATCAATATTAGCATTGCGATTAGATTAAGATAAAATGCCAGTTTTGTCCATCCAAAGGCTAGTTGTAATCCATACGGAATATTCATAAGGCTATTTATCGCTGTTCCTAAAATCAAGATGCTTAAAAGTTTATATGTGTGTTCGATTGTTATAGAATTTTGTTTCCAGAGAAATAGAATCTCTCTGGGGAAAAAAGCCACCATAACAGCGCACGATAAAATTAAAACTGATATAAGCTGAGAAGACAAATGGTAAAGCGATATTAATTTTTTCTGGTCGTTTAAGGCTACTAATTGAGTTAAACGGGGATAAATAGCGGAAGAAATCGGGCCAACAATACGATATAACCCCATAGATACAGTATTAGCAAGGATATAATAACCGAACATATCAAGTGGTAACAACCTGCTTAAAACAATCTTATCAACTTGAGTAAGAATTACGCTTATAATAGTTATTCCGCTTATGCCTACTGCAAAATGCCAAATTTCCTTTATTAACTGCGGTTTAAAAACGGCCTTTAAATTATTTTTTGGTATGCTATGCCATAAAAAATACGCCAAAACACATACTTGTAATAAACTTATAACTAATTGCCAAATAAAAAAAGCTTGTATAGTAGAAGAAATTAACCACAAAACTATAACTGCTCCCGCACCGCGTAATGTTGTAACAATAATATTAATTCCGTTTAAGAGAACCTGCCTCTGTAAACCAATTAATCCTCCGGAATAAAAACTGGATACCCCTTGTAATGCAACCGTTATCCCCATAATCAAAATCACTTGCTTAATTAATGCTGGTGAGATTTGTTTTCCATGTATCCATTTATGAGAAATATACGGCGCTGCTAAAAAAACTATTACTGCAATTAAAAATGCGAGTATCCAATATATATATTCAAGCGTACGCAATAAATCACGAGTCTTTGAGATTTTATCTTTATAAGCTGAATGCCACGCCATTTCACGATTTAAAGTAGTACCAATCCCCATATCTAAGAAAGAAGATACTGTTTGGATAATGACAAATATTCCTATTAAGCCATATGCTTCTATGCCCATAAAATAGATATATAACGGTATAAATACAAGCGACATACAAACAGACCAAATATTTCCAACAAAATTGGCTGCTATATTTTTTTTAATGATATTCATATTCATTACTGTCCAAATTAGTGTCATTGCGAGCGGAGCGAAGCAATCTTAACGACGGAAGATTGCTTCGTCACTTCGTTCCTCGCAATGACACGCTATTGACATCTCAAAAACATTTTACCGACGATAATAATTGTCATAATTTGGACACAAGTGA
>JBDRLG010000169.1:0-32575 GCA_043813255.1 Candidatus Omnitrophota bacterium | reverse complement strand
GCCGCTCCGTAAGCGGAGCGTTTTACCAGCGTCGGAAACGCAACCTAAAGGTTGCGGCTACCGCGTTAAAATATGGATTGCGACACAGTCTGAATGACACGCTATTGACATCTCAAAAACATTTTACCGACGATAACAATTGTCATAATTTGGACACAAGTGATACAAAAATATATATCATGATAGAATTAAAGAATATATATAAGACTTATCAAATGGGCCAAGTGGAAGTCCAAGCCCTTTGTGATGTTTCTTTAAAGATTGCTCCCGGGGAATTTGTGGCTATTATGGGCGCTTCAGGTTCAGGCAAATCTACTCTTATGCATGTCCTGGGGCTTCTTGATAGGCCTGATTCAGGTTCTTATTATATAGGTAATAAAGAAGTAACCCGCTTGAGTGATGAAGAATTAGCTTCATTAAGAAACAGAATTGTGGGATTTGTTTTTCAACAATTCCATTTACTGCCTAGGATGACAGCGTTGGAAAATGCCGAATTGCCTTTGATATATGCCGGTAAAAGGCATTTAAAAGAAAAAGCCAGGCAAGAGTTGGAAAGAGTTGGTTTAAAAGACAGGATGTCGCATTGCCCAAATGAAATGTCCGGAGGCCAACAACAGAGAGTCGCGATAGCAAGGTCGTTAGTTAACGAGCCGTGGATAATATTTGCTGATGAACCTACGGGAAATCTTGATTCAAAAAGCAAAGAAGAAATAATCCTAATTTTAAAAAAACTTAATCAACAGGGTAAAACCATAGTTATTGTTACGCATGAAGATGAGATTGCTTTTTACGCGAAGCGCGTAATTAAAATGCGTGACGGTAAAATTATTTCTGACCAGCAAGCCCAAAAGGGAAAAGAAGTATTAGAATCAGATTCAGAAGAAGGCAAGGCTATAAATTCTATTTTGTCACAGCCGCATAAGATTTCCGGGGAAACCAAATTTTTGGATTATCTGCGGCAGGCAGTCTTCGCGATGTTGTCTCATAAAATGCGTTCTTTGTTATCTATTTTGGGTATTTTAATAGGTGTCGCGGCAGTTATTGCTATGCTTGCTTTAGGCCAGGGTGCGAAAGAATCTATAGAAAAGCAGCTTGCGTCTTTGGGGTCTAATCTTTTAATGATAAGGCCGGGTTCTTCAAGGCTGCATGGTGTTGCCATGGAAGCAGGCTTAGTTACCCGCTTCACATTCGCGGATGTTATAGCCATAAGTAAGCTTACTAATTTGATATCAAGAGTATGCCCCTCTGTAACCGGCAGGGGGCAGTTTGTTTACGCGAATAAAAATTGGAATACACAAGTAGAAGGCACAGGAGTGGATTACGCGCAGATGCGCGCGGCAATACCTATTATAGGCAGATTCTTTACTGAACAGGAAGTAAAGATGAGAGAAAAATTAGTGTTGCTTGGGATTACTGTGGCAAGAGAGCTTTTCGGAGATTCAAATCCGGTAGGCCAAACAATAAAGATTAATCTTATTAATTTTAAAGTTATAGGAATTTTGCCTGAAAAAGGAGGAAGTTCATGGCGGGATCAGGATGATACGGCTATTATTCCTATTACCACTGCTATGTATAGAGTATTTGGCAAACAATATATAGATTCTATTTCCGTGGAAGTAAAGAGCCCTGAGTTATTAGATGAAGCTCAAAACGCGGTTACAAAACTTATTATTAAACAGCATCATCTTAACAAAGATAATGATGATTCTTTTCGGATCCGTAATATGGCGGATATAAAGAATACTCTTGAGTCTACCACAAAAACAATGTCTTTATTGCTTGGTTCAATCGCGGCAATATCTCTTTTAGTCGGAGGCATAGGTATTATGAATATTATGCTTGTTTCTGTAACTGAGCGTACGCGTGAGATAGGTTTAAGAAAAGCAATAGGCGCGACTAATAGGGATATTATGGTGCAATTTCTTATAGAGGCTATATTGATGTCTTTTATCGGAGGGATAGCTGGTGTTTTATTGGGAAGCGGTATATCTACGTTAATAAATATGTTCGCGGGATGGTCGGTAAGAGTTTCCTGGTTTTCTGTAATTTTGGCAACAACATTTTCTTTAATTGTAGGGATAGTCTTTGGGATATGGCCGGCGCAAAAGGCATCTAAACTTGATCCGATAGAAGCATTGCGGTATGAATAAAAAATAGTATAAAAAACAGGAGGGTAAATGGCGGTTAAAAAAACAGGAGAAAAATACAGGTGTAATGTTTGCGGTAATGAAGTGGTGGTAACTAAAGTAGGCGGCGGAGAACTTGTTTGCTGCGAACAACCAATGGAAAAGATTGAATAGGCGTCACAAAAGTGCCGCCCTTAATCTGTGTAATCATAGGCTGGAACGATTTTCGTGACAGCCTGAAAAATTGAAGGTTAGGAGGTAGTTATTAAATGAGCAAATCAATAAAAGGCACACGCACTGAGAAGAATTTATTAATGGCTTTCGCGGGAGAGTCACAGGCACGAAACAGGTATACTTATTTCGCGTCCGCGGCGAAAAAAGAAGGTTTTGAGCAGATAGCAAATATTTTTTTAGAAACCGCGGAAAATGAAAAAGAGCATGCTAAGGTGTTTTTTAAATATCTTGAAGGGGGAGAGGTAGAGATTACAGCCTCTTATCCCGCCGGAAAAATAAAAGATACTAAATCTAATTTGGAGTTAGCGGCAGATGGAGAGAATTTAGAGTGGACGGCTCTGTATGCTGATTTCGCGAAAACCGCTAAAGACGAAGGTTTCCCTGAAATAGAGCGTTCTTTTGAGCAGATAGCCAAGGTAGAAAAGTTTCATGAATCAAGGTACAGGAAACTGATTAATAATATTTCTAATAATGAAGTGTTTAAGAAAAAGGCGCCAATAAAATGGCATTGTATTAATTGCGGCTATGTTTTTGAAGCAGGAGAAGCGCCTAAAGAATGCCCCGCGTGCAAGCATCCGCAGGCATATTATGAAATTTTAGCAGAAAATTATTAACTCTTATAGGAAGGCACTTTTGTGGCTTCCTAAGCAAAGGAGGCAGGATATGAGTTGTGGAAAATGTGGGGCTAAGAAAACGAAAAAGACATCTAAAAAGAAAAGAAAGTAAGTTAATAAATAAATATATGTTGACAAAACTCAAGAAAATGGTATACTTGTTTTAGTAGTAAATGCAGGATTAGAAGTCTTAGGCCGTAGGGATTAGGAAATCTAACCTTACGGTTTTTTTTATGGTATGGGGAAGTAGAATTTTTCCAACCACTAAAAATTAACCTAAAAGATCATTTACTGAAGGTAAATTTTCTTGTTTGTGTCATTGTTTACTAAGTTAGAAATCTAAGTCTAGCAGGTAAAGATGATGAGGATTTCTAGCAAGTTTACTATAATTTAATTAGAAGGAGGTAATAAGCAATGGCAAAAGGTGTTGTTAAATGGTTCAATAACCAAAAAGGTTATGGTTTCATCACCCCTGAGAACGGCAGTGATGTATTTGTGCATCATTCAGTAATTCAGGGAGATGGTTACAAATCTTTAGACGAAGGCCAACAGGTAGAGTTTAATATTGAAAAAGGCCCTAAAGGAGAACAGGCTACTAACGTAGTGAAATTGTAATCAAAAAATCAAATAGGGTCCGGCATCATTGTAGGCTGGACCCTATTTTTTTTAAAAAAAGGAAAATCAAAAATGCATACAGGCAAAATAAAGAAGTTAGTTGGTGATAGAGGGTTTGGTTTTATTAGCGATACAGACGGCAGAGATGTGTTTTTTCATCAGAACAGCCTTGTTGAAGTAGAGTTTTCTAGTTTAAAAGAAAGCCAAGAAGTGGAATTTGAAATTGAAAAAACAGCAAAAGGCCCCCGCGCGATTGATGTCCGCGTCAGCCAGAAAGCAGAATAACAATGAAGATAGTATTTATTGAGCCGTTAGCTTCAAAAGCGAATGTCTATAGTAAACTGTCTATGCCATTATTAGGCCCTGTTTATTTAGGGACGATACTTAAAAATAAGGGGCATGAGGTCAGTATATACAAAGAGGATATTCAAGCGCCTGATTATGCTAATCTGGACGCGGATTTGATTTGTATATCAATTTTGACTTCAACTGCAAAACGCGGTTATGAAATAGCTAAAAAATTTCCTAAACAAAAGGTAATTATAGGCGGAGTCCACGCCAGCCTTTTGCCTAGTGAAGCAGTTGAATTTGCCCGGCAGGTTGTGGTGGGCGAAGCTGAAGAAGTTATTTGTGATATTGTTGAGGGAAGGCTGAAAGATACTATTGTTTATGGCAGGCCTGTTGAAAATTTAGATGCTCTGCCGCTCCCTGATTTTTCATTAATTAAAGGCTATCAACCGTCTAAGTTGATTATGCCTATTTCTACTTCAAGAGGATGCCCTTTTGACTGTAGTTTTTGTTCTGTTACAAAGATATTCGGGAGGAAATACCGTTTTCGCAGCGCTGAGAATATCATTGAAGAAGTAAAAAACAGGGCCGCGAAATCATTCTTTTTCTGCGATGATAATTTTACAGCCCATCCTAAACGCACGCGGCATTTATTAGAACTGATGCTGGAAAATAAAATAGGTAATTGGTGCTGCCAGGTGCGCTGTGATATCGCTAAAGATGAGCAGCTTTTAAATTTGATGTCTAAGGCTGGGTGTAAATTAGTCTGTATAGGTTTTGAGTCAATCAATCCAATGACTTTGAAGGCCTACCAGAAAAAACAGACTATTGAAGAAATTAAACTGGCTATCCATTCTTTTCATAAAACAAAGATAAAAATTCATGGTATGTTTGTTTTAGGAGGGGAAGATGATAATAGAAATACTGTATGGGAAACTTTAAAATTCGCGGTTAAGCAAAAAATAGACACTATTCAAATGATGATTTTGACCCCTTTCCCTGGGACTAAGGTTTATGATACTTTACATAAACAGGAACGTATTTTTACCAGGGACTGGAGCCTTTATGACGGCCAGCATATCGTTTTTAACCCCAAACTATTATCAGCTAAAGAATTGCAGACAAATGTCCTTAAGGCATATACTAAATTTTATTCTCTCTACAGGTCGTTTTATCTATTCCTTAAACTGCATTTTAGGAATGCGTTATTTCATTTGATAGGGTATATCATTATTAAAGAATGGATAAAGTCTAATCATGAAATGCCATGGTTGTCTCATTCTCACCATATCACACAAAAGGTTAAATGTGAAGAAAGTCAAAGTTTCGCATAAAGGCAGAGTATGCAGGTACCCAAGTTGTAAGATTATTCTTAGTATCTACAACCATGGGGATTATTGTTATTTGCATCAAGATAAGTTATTGTTGCCTATCGAATACAGCAAAAACGATAAATTCGCAAAAGTAAATTAGGGGGCCTATTTTATCCCGAATTTTGCATTAGAAATCTTATCGGGATTACCCGACGAGCACGATTAAATCCATCCGGATTTAATCGGTCGGGCCCTATTCCGCAAGGGACCCCGCCAACGGCGGAGTCCCAACGGGACGTGGCGGGTAAATTTAGCTAATGCAAAATTTAGTTTATAAGAGCGGCTTTTTTTACTTTATCGCTAATTTCTTTACCACAGAGTTTTTTTACTATTGTTAGCGCGAATAACAGTGATGTACCGGGGCCTTGGCTGGTTATAATATTGTTGTCTATAACTATAGGGGTATTATTATAAGTTGTGTTTTTGTTAAAGTATTTTTGATCTCCCGGAAAACAGGTAGCGGATTTATTATCCAGAATTCCTAAGGGTGCCAGCACAACAGCGGGAGAAGCGCAGATCGCGGCAATTAGTTTTCCTTCCTGATTCATTTTTTCAATAATAGATTTTACTTTTTTTGAATGAGATAGATTCTCGGCTCCGGTTGAGCCTCCCGGAAGTACGCAGGCATCAAATTCTTCTTTTATTTTATTTAATTTTTTATCCGCCAGCAAAATTATTTTACGCGAGCCAGTGACTTTTAGTCCTTTAAGGCCAGCCATAGTCACGTCTATGCCAGCCCTTCTTAATATATCAACACAGCTGACAGTTTCTATTTCTTCAAACCCATCCGCGAGTATAACCAGCGCTTTTTTTGCCATAATAAATCTCCCGTAACTACCCCGAAATTATCGTAGAGAATTTCGGGGTGATTACGAAACGGGATACTTGTTAGTATATATATTACTGTCTACTAAGTATTCTATAAGAAATAAGCAAATTTGCAATTATAAAAATTGGAGAGTTTATATTATTGACATATTTTTACTTTGTTTTAATAAGGATTATTTCTTTTAACTATTGTGCAATAATAGGTTAATGTGCATAGTGTTTATAAATAGAAAACGGTTTCAATAAAAATAAAAATAAGGTTGAAAGTAGTTATAGTTAGAGGGTATACTTTTGTTAGTGAAAAAGATTTGCTCCTTGGATAGCATATTAGTTTTTGAAAAAGGCAAACTCAAGGTAACTTGAGGGCGCAAAGCGACGGTTCCGACATTTATATTCGGGAGGCCGCGTTGCCAGAGACAAAAAGAATATTATCAGCCCTAAGGTAAAAAGAAGTTGCCTTAGGGTTTTTTTGTTTGTCCCTAATAGAGATCCTATCAGCCTAAGACTTTGACAACATTGGGGAGTAGAGAGATGAGAAAGATTGATTTAATTCGCAATGTAGTTTTTGTTACGATTGTTCTCATTGCATTGCCAGTAAGTAATATATGTTATTCGATAGAAGAAGATAATATTGGTATATCTGTCGAAGGGAGCGAACCGCGTTATCAAAAAAGTGCCCGCCCGGAAGTTATAAAAACAAAAAAATCTAACCAGTATGAGCCTAACCAGTTAATAATAAAATTAAAAGAAGGAAAACAATTAACAAATATTCAAGGATTAAACCTTAAATATAATATTGCTTCCGCGGAAAAAGTTTTCTCCGATATAGTTAATCCTAAGCAAGCGCTGAATAATTTAAAGGATAAATTAAGCAAGCTTGATTCTCAGGAGCATAATAAGTGGTATTGGCAGATTGATAAGGATTCGCAGGAATATGAAGATTACATAACAAGGATAGAACAGGAAAAAGAAGCAATCGCTAAACAGATAGAAGCGAAAGAAAAATTAGTTTCCCGTATGGAACAAGCCCAGGGAAACGCTAAACAGATAAAAGACCCGCATTTAGAAAATATTTATCTTTTACGCGCAGAGGAAGATACAGATGTAATTTTAATGGCAAGAGAATACAGTTCTAATCCACTGGTAGAATACGCTGAGCCTAATTATATATACACGGTTCAGATGTTTCCAGATGATCCATATTATCAAACTAAAGGAAGCTGGGAGCAGGAGTTTGATGATTTGTATGGGTTAAAGCCGGATAAACTTAATTGCGAAGCGGCATGGGATATAACTCAGGGAGAAGGAATGGTTGTGGCGGTAATAGATACAGGGATAGATAAAAGCCACGAAGATTTAGCCGGGAACGTATGGGTTAACGCAGGAGAAATTCCCGCTAACGGTATAGATGATGATGGCAATGGATATGTTGATGATGTTAATGGCTGGGATTTTGTTAATAAAGATAATGATCCTAAAGATGGCCATGGGCATGGTACGCATTGTTCAGGAACTATAGCAGGTATAGGAAATAATAATATAGGAGTCATTGGCGTAGCGCCAAAGGCTAAGATAATGGCGCTTAAAGGATTGAGTGATAAAGGAGAAGGTGATTCTGAAGTATTAGCACAATGCGTTATTTACGCGGTAGACAATGGGGCTGATGTTTTAAGTAATTCTTGGGGAGGAACCGGTATCAGCCAAACTTTGACTGACGCGTTCCATTATGCTTATAACAATGGAGTAGTGGCTGTTGCCGCGGCGGGAAACAGCAATAAGGATGTTAAAGATTTTATGCCGGCTAATATAGATACGGTAATTTCAATAGCTGCTACTGATGACGAAGATTTAAAAGCTTCTTTTTCTAACTGGGGGGATGTTGATGTAGCGGCTCCAGGAGTGCAAATTTTATCTGCTAGATCAGCAGGTACAGATATGTATGGAGATGGAAAACATATTGTTGGCGATAAATATTATTGGTCTAATGGTACATCTATGGCCTGCCCTCATGTCGCGGGAGTATGCGCGTTGATTATGTCTCATATCCCGTTATGCCCGCCGGATACTGTCCGGCAATACCTCCGGATGACCGCGGATGAATTAGCGGCGGACCCGGCTAATGACAGCCTTGGCTGCGGCAGGGTCAATGCGCATAGTAGTTTATCTGACCCATGTTTTGTTGAGATTGTTGAACCGGTATCTGGAGTGATTAGCAATAAAGCTTACATTGATGTTTACGCGCTGGCATACGGGGATAAATTTTCTTATTATACACTTGATTACAGGAAGGGAGCAGATGAGTGGATACCGATAGTATCTGAAGTGCATACTCAGTTTACGAATCCGGCTGTGGTTGGCCGCTGGGATACCTCTTGCTTGGTTGATGGAATTTATACTCTTCGTTTACGCGTTTACACTGATGACCAGCCGGCGGTTGTATCTACCAGCCGTGTCACTATCACCGTAGACAACCTGAAAATAAACAGCCCGAAGAATGGCGAGTATTTGCCGGTCAAATCTTCATATGCGATAAAGGGCATAGCTTGTGGTGTTGGTTTCCAAAGGTATATTGTGGAGTATTCTTTGAAGGACTCAGGTATTTGGTCTGAAGACGGGATGGCCTATGACGGCACTGCCGTTAAAACTATCGATGAGAGCGTTCTGGCCGAGTTTGATACCTCTGTGCTTGCGGAATCCGGGACCTACGAACTCAAAGTTTCTGTTTATTATGATACGGGTTATAGCATTGAAGAGGTTACTGCTTTTATATATGATTCACAATTCGCCTCGGGATTCCCTGTGTGGATTGAAAATCATTTATTTACAGGGGAAAGTGATTTGAATGTGCTCAATATGCCTGATAATACCAAGCAGATTATTCTTTCATATAACAAACGGATTATTCTTGTGGACTCTCACGGCAATAAAAAAGAAATATTACGCTCCGACCTGATTGCCCCTCCCGAGGGTGCTTCCTTTATTTACGGCGGAGGGATTAGCGTGGGAGATATGGGTGACGGAAAAGAAAAAATTTTCACACATCTTCTTTTGGATAAGTGTTCTACAGAGGAGCAAAATTACTATCAAAGATCCAGCGCTTACGAGAGTGACGGAAGCTGTGTTGCCGGATGGCCGCAACATTATGATGGCCCGATATCTTACGAAGGTTTTTCTTCTATTGTGTTTGGTAACTCAACAGTTATCAATGATATGGACAACGACGGTAAGCCGGAAATGGCCATGAAGGGGTATGTAGTTAAATCGTGGGATAGTTCCTGGCATACTGATTCTTTATTATTCCTTTTTAATTCCGATGGCACATTGGTAGATGGTTGGCCTTTGACCCTTACCGGGGGATACGGAGATTCTTGTTCGGATCCAATAGTGGCTGACCTTAATAATGATGGGAAAAAAGAAGTGCTGGTATGGACTTCAATATTCGGCCTTATGGCCTATGCCAAGGATGGCCAGATGATGCCGGGTTGGCAAATATCAAATGTGCTGCAATATTCAAAAAACGCCGTTAATGAATATTATGACGCGGGAAGGCCTGCGGTCGCGGATCTTAATAAAGACGGTAAATACGAAATAGCGATTAGGGATTCCAATGGCTGGTTGTATTTATTTGATAATTTGGGGCATTTACTGGATAAAGTGTTGATTTATGAAACAGATACTCCGGGAAGCCCGGGAGTGGAAATGCTGGCAGTTGATATTAATAGAGATGGGGTGGTGGAACTTGCAGCAGGATATTCTACAGGAGGAGGCTTTGATTTTTACCAGTGTGAAGGAAATAACTTGGTGAAGATTCAGGATTTCCTAGAGTTACAGCTGCCATGGGGTACAAATTTTGTGATAGCTGATATCAATAATGATAAAGAAATGGAACTTATTGCTGCAGTTGGAAATGGGTTTGAAGGAAAAATATCCGCGTATAATTTTGACGGCCAATGCTTATGGAGTAAAACTTTGTCTTTTCTGGTTGGAGGGGTAGTATTAACTGATTTGGATAACGATGGCAAGATGGAATTGGTTTCTTTGGCAGCAGACTATAGTTGTGGAGGTATTGGCATAGTTGCCTGGGATTTGGATGGGTTAGCTACTCCTGAAAATATGCCTTGGCCGCAAGCAGGCCATGACCCTCAGCGTACGGGTATGCCTTTACCTCAGAAGCTGACAGATAACCATGTACCGGTGGTTGATGTTGGTGTTGATCAGGCTGTTGTTTTGCCGGAGATGGCTAATCTTTCCGGAAGTGTCAGCGACGATAGTTTGCCAAACCCTCCGGGAGAACTCGAACTTTTATGGTTTAAAGTCAGCGGACCGGGGGAGGTTACTTTTACGGACGCTCATATGGCTGAGACTACCGCTTCTTTCTCAAAAAGCGGTGAATACCTGTTAGCATTGACCGTTGATGACGGAGAATTGGTTGGCCGGGATGAATTGGTTGTAACTGTGCAAGGAACGCCTGACATTAAAGTTTCCCCAGGCGTTATTACTGCAACGGCAGCCATCAATAAAACCGCGGCACGGATACTATCAATTCAGAATACCGGCAATGGGGAACTTAACTTTGACTTGTGGACTTCACAGGGCGAATCAGCTTTGCCTTCAGGCAAGGAACTTTATAATTTTCAGTTGAACATGTCTACGCCTTCCGGAGGCATCGCAGTGGATGGAAAGTATCTTTGGGTTGCTTCAATATTTGGTAATGATATAAAAAAGGTTAATCTGGAAGAAAATCGAGTGGTGGAAACATTTAATCCTCCCGGTGTCCTTATGGTAGAGAGTGTAGCAGTGGATAATGGAAAACTATGGATAGGAGAGATGCTTTCATCCCAGAAAATCCGCTGTTACGACATAGCTACAAAGAGCCTTCTTAAGACTTTTAATTGTCCGAGTACATATAAACCGACCGGCCTTGCTGTTGATAACAATGTGGTTTATTTGAGCTGTGCTATGACCAGTGACGGTAAAGGAATGATGTATAGAATTGACGCCAACAGCGGAACATGTATTGGTTCGTATACTCCTCATATGCCAATTAACGATTTTACCATTTATAAAGGAGCGCTTTGGCATACAGATACTAATACGCTAACTCCAACTGTTTATAGAATTAATCCGGTAAATGGGCAGGTGCTTGACAGTTTTGAAATTAAACTAGATTCAGGTTATTCAATGCTTTGGGGGGTTTCTGCCGCGCGGGGGCGGCTGTGGCTTGGAGATTTATATACTATTCATCAGATTGACTTGAGCGAAGTTGCGTGGATGAGCCTGCTGCCTCAAGTTGGCAGTGTTGCCAGCGGGTCGGTGCAGAATATTGCTGTTGCATTCGATGCCTCTTTAGCAGGAGCCGGAACGCATGAGGCGTCTATTCATGTTAATAGCAATGATCCAGACGAACCGGAAGTGGAAATTCCAGTTACGTTTATTATAACCACTAGTGCTAATTCTCCGCCGGCCGCGCATAATCAATCTGTGGTTATATCTGAGGATGAAACCAAAGCTATTACTTTGACAGGAGAAGATCCTGACGCAGATGCGTTGGCTTATGTTATTGTCAGTGAACCTGCTTATGGCACATTGTCCGGGACAGCGCCCGATTTGATTTATACACCAAACACCGACTACAACGGAATAGACAGTTTTATTTTTAAAGTCAATGACGCAATAGAGGATTCGTCAGCGGCCACGGTAAGTATCACTATAGAGGCTGTGAATGACGCGCCGGTCCTTGATTATATAGAAGATATAAGCGTTAACGAAGGTGAAACCGTCATGATATCAGCAAACGCTGATGATCTGGAAGCAGATGCTTTGACTTATAGTTATTCCGGCTGGATGACAAGCGAGAGCTGCACCACAGGCTATGACGATGCCGGAACACATACAGTCACAGTAACCGTTTCAGACGGCGAATTGTCCGACAGTCAGGATATCACCGTGACGGTTGAGAATGTGAACCGTGCGCCTGAGTTGGCTATGGTCGGAGAGCGGACTGTTAGCGAGAATACTCTGCTGAAATTTACGGTATCAGCCAGTGATCCTGATGCTGATGCCTTAACATACAGCGCGGCTAATCTGCCGCAGGGTGCTGTATTTGACGCGCAAAGCAGGACATTCAGCTGGACGCCGGGAGATGGACAGGCAGGTACATATACGAATATACATTTTGAAGTAACCGACGGTAATTTAAAAGACAGCGAAGATATAATTATAACAGTAATAACATCCAATCAAGAAGATGTAAATGGAGACGGGCAGATAGATGCGCTTGATTTACAGTTATGCGTGAACGTAATTATGGGTACAGCAGAGTCTATACCCAGCGCGGATGTAAATGGGGATGGTGTTGTAGGCGCGGTGGATATACAGATGATAGTTAATAAAATATTAAGTTAAAATAGAGGTAAAAGATGAAAAGGATTAATTTTATTAAAAAAGTGCTTTTTATAATAGGTATAATTATTTTATTGCCTATAGATAATAAAGTTTATCCTTTTTTAGAAAATCAGCGGCCTAAATTACAGCTGCCGCATCAGCCTTTTAGTAATGCAAAAAAACAGCTGCCGATGGCAGGTAGAGAAAATAATAAAAAAGAAGAAATATACGCGCCTAATGAAGTGTTAATAGGTTTAAAAGAAGGCGTTGAAGCAGAGAAAGTATTAAAAGAGGTAAATATCAAAGCAGGCAGTTTAGGCAGGATATATGATATAAAACCCGCGGTTAATAAATTCAGGAAAGAATATAGCGCGAATAAAAGTTATAAAATGGATAAAGATTCACAGGGATGGTTTTGGTTTTTAGGCAAGAAATACCGTGCTATAGATTCTGTCCCGGATGAACAGGTGTTTGTAGAAGCATATAATCATATGAGTTCAACAGAGAAAGCCTTATACAGGAGTTATAAGATAAAATTAGCCGGGAATATAAGTGTAGAAGAGGCAGTTAGAAAGTTAGAAGCTAATCCTAATATAAGGTATGCCCAGCCAAATTATCTTAACATGTTATATATGGTTCCTGACGATCCATATTATTCAACAGAAGGAAGCTGGGGGCAGGAGTTTGATGATTTATGGGGGATAAAGAAGATAAGCTGTGAAAACGCCTGGGATATATCACAGGGAGAAGGGGTTGTAGTGGCGGTAATAGATACAGGAGTAGATTATACTCATCCTGATTTAAAAGATAATATGTGGGTAAACGCGGATGGAAAATACGGATATGATTTTTCCGATCAAGATGATGATCCGTCAGATTACTATGGGCATGGTACGCATTGCGCGGGCACAATAGCGGCGGTAGGCAATAACAGTATTGGAGTGATAGGAGTAGCGCCCAAGGCAAAGATTATGTCAGTTAAGATATTTCCTAATGCTTATGATAATGTGTGCGTGCAGGCAATAAAATACGCGGCGGATAATGGCGCTAAAGTATTAAGCAACAGCTGGGGGCCGCAAAGCAGAAGGCCGTCTTGTCCAATAATGGAAGAAGCGATAGATTACGCTTATGATGAAAAAGGGTGTGTGGTAGTCTTTGCCGCGGGTAATGATGATGATGATGCCGTGTATTATTCTCCGGCGAATTATTCGAAAACAATCTCGGTAGCCGCCACGGATCATAATGATTTAAAAGCTTCTTTTTCTAATTGGGGAGATGTTGATATCGCGGCTCCGGGCGGAGGAGATACAGTACCTCAGGAAATTTACGCTCCTCATCGAACTATATTATCTTTGTTGAGTTCCGTGGTTGATAGCGCTATGACAGGCAGTGGTCAGTTGATAGTAGGCGGAAATTATCTACGGCAAGCGGGTACTTCTATGGCATGCCCGCATGCAGCCGGAGTCTGCGCTTTGATTTTAAGTAAACTGCCGGTTTTATTGCCAGAACAAGTAAAATATATCTTAAAAAAAGGTGTGGATCAACTGCCCGTTGATTCTGATAATGAAAAATTAAATTGCGGTAGAGTAAATGCTAAAAAGCCATTTTCTGTTGACATTTCAATGTTTTGTTTCTCAAAGATTACTGAACCAACCTTAGATGCTGTGATTCAGGAGAAAGATTCTGTTGATATTCTAGGAGCTGCTTACGGAGACCTTTTTTCTCATTACATTCTGGAATATAAGTCTAGCGGTTCCGATGAATGGATAACAATCGCTGAGAGTAACACTGCTGTAGAAGCTCCTTCGTTACTTGGGATATGGGATATAAAAAATTTATCCGATGGCAATTATAATTTAAGATTACGCGTTATTAATACCTATGCTGAAGAATTTGTAAGGAACAACAGTGTATCTATAAATAATATTACCGTAAGTATTGTAGAACCCGAATCAGGGACAATCCGGGATTTAGAATATATTGATATAAAAGCAATAGCTTGTGGTTGGAGATTTTCTTCTTATATTTTAGATTATAAATTAAGTACAACTGATGAATGGATAACAATAACGCCAGAAACAACCACCCTAGTAATCGAACCTTCAATAATCGGCAATTGGGATGTTAGGGGACTTAATGATGGCCAATATACTTTGAGATTACGTGTATTTTATAAAGATAAAATGCATGAAAAAACCAGTATAGTAAATGTAAAAATAGATAATTTAATAATCAGTGAACCTAAAAGTAATAATTATTTAAAAACGCAGTCTGTGATAGAAATAAAAGGCGTGGCCTGCGGATGGAGTTTTACAAATTATACTTTAGAATACAGCCTTGAAGGAACTGATGATTGGTTTAGCGCGGGGTTAAACTATGATGGGGGGATAGAAAAGAACATCGAGGATAGTCTTCTTGGAGAATTGGATACTTCAGTAATAGAACAACCCGGTAAATTTTATTTAAAATTAACGGTTAATTATGATTCTAAGGAAATGGCTTCTGAGATTATTACTTTCTTTTATGATGCTACTCTTATGCCGGGATTTCCTATAGATCTTCCGGGAGATCCATGGTCGTCCAGGACGTCTCCGCATATTAGTTTTATTACTATGCCTGATGATAGCGGAAGTCTAGTTGCTTCTAATGGCGCGCGGACAATTTATCTTATTGACGCATACGGTATAAGAAGTGAAATACCCAGAACTGCCGAGATGAATGGTGGTTGTCATCAGGAAATTTTAGGCCCGCTTAGTACCGGCGATTTAAATGGTGATGGTACGCAGGAAATTGTTACTACAGTTTATCAGGTTCAAATGTGGGATTACGATGCTGAAGAGAACTATCGGTATGATAAAGCCGATGCTTATCAACTTGAACCACATGAGGATTATATATGGTGGCCAGACAGCCTGAGTCCGTATCGAATGGGATATAGTAGTCCCTATCGGATTATAGAATGGCCTTGGAGGCTTGAAAGAAGAGCCATAGCGGGAGGGTGGGACGATCATTCAGGCCGGTATGCAGTAATCGACGACATGGATGGAGATGGAGAAACAAAGGAAATTATAACTAAGCACACCTCTGCTAATCGAAGTGACTATACTAAAAACCAGACGGTTTTCTATCTATTAAAATCTGACGGAACGCCTGCCTATGGATGGCCGGTAGAAACTCCGGTAACGGATTTTGGATATTATCTCTCCGGATGGGAGTCCTGGCCGGCGCCGGCAGTGGCTAATCTTGATGGCGGCAACGAAAAAGAAATTATTACATGGGACCCGGTACAGGGGCTTGTCTCTTATAGTATGAATGGACAGGTAATGCCTGGCTGGCAGTTTTCGGATGATCTTGTATTTGAAAATAATGCAGTCGGGGATCAAGATTATCGTACGTATAAAATAAGCAGATTTACTGTTGCGGATGTAGATAAAGACGGCAAATATGAAATTATCGTAAAAGATAGCAACAATTGGTTGTGGATTTTTGATAATATGGGCGGCGTTCAGCAGAAAATAAAGCTGGAAAATACTAATTTCTATAATGCGGAAATACCCGTTGTTGATATTGATAAGGATGGAAATTTAGAAATAATTGTATCCTGTTTTAGAAACATAGATATCTACAGATATGAAGCCGATGCGGTAAATCTTGTATATTCAATCTCTACTGCGCCAGCGCTGTTAAAAAGCAATATGGTTATAGGTGATGTTGATGGTGATTCACAGTTAGAAATAATCGTATATTCAGATGCAAAGGAAATAGCCTCATTCAAATTAGATGGCCAGAAGGTTATGAGTAAAATACTTAAGGATAATCCATCTACTATTGACTTAATGTTAACTGATATAGACAAAAATGGCAAATTAGAATTGTCGGCCGCGTATTATAAAGTGTTTATGTGGGAATTAGAGGGCTTAGCAACGCCTGAAAATATGCCTTGGCCGTTAGAGGGCCATGATCCGCAGCATACTGGCAGGGTAGATATAACAGTAACAGCTATTGAGGGAGATATAAATGGAGACGGGCAGGTGAATTCAGTAGATTTACAGTTATGCGTGAATATACTTTTGGGGACAGAAGATTTTATTCCGGGCGCTGATGTAAATGGAGATGGTGTTGTAGGCGCGGTAGATATACAGATGCTGGTTAATATAATATTAGGAGCATAAGACAATATGATAGAGAGGTGGCAAAATGAAAAGAATTAATTTTCCTTGGAATGCAGTACTTATTGTTTTTATTTTATTATCAGTAAACAACTTATGTTATTCATTAGAGTCTGATAATGACTATAAGCTGGTTTCCTCTCAATACGCGCCTAATCAGCTGATAGTAAAATTAAAAGAAGGAAAAATACCAAATGATATCCAGGCATTAAATGTAAAATATAATATCGGCTCTATGGGAAAAATCTTTCCTGATATAAAGATCCCTAAACAAACATTGAAAGGGCAGTCTCAAATAGGCTCAACGCAGGCATCAGATCCGCATTTGGAAAACATCTATCTTATAAAAACAGAAAAGAATATCGATGTAGTTTTAATGGCAAAGGAATACAGTAATAACCCGTTAGTAGAATACGCTGAGCCTAATTATATATATACGGTTCAGATGGTGCCTGATGATCCATATTATTCAACTAAAGGGAGCTGGGGGCAGAGTTATGATGACTTGTATGGATTAAAGCCTGATAAGTTAAATTGCGAAGCGGCGTGGGATATAAATCAGGGAGATGGAGTGATTGTAGCAGTAATTGACACGGGAGTAGATAAAAGCCACGAAGATTTATCCGGCAATATATGGGTTAATGAAGGGGAAATCCCCGGTAACGGCATAGATGATGATGGCAACGGATATGTTGATGATATAAATGGCTGGGATTTTGTTAATAATGATAATGACCCTAAGGATGACCATGGGCATGGGACACATTGTTCAGGAACAATTGCAGGTATGGGTAATAATGGGATAGGAGTGATAGGAGTAGCGCCTAAGGCAAAGATAATGGCGGTTAAGGGATTAAGTGAGGTAGGCTCAGGCAGTACTGAAGGGTTAGGTAGATGTGTTGTCTACGCGGTAAATAATGGAGCTAATGTCTTAAGTAATTCATGGGGCGGCACAGGGACGAGCAGTGTTTTGACAGATGCTTTCCATTATGCCTATAATAACGGAGTGATAGCTGTTGCTTCCGCGGGAAATAACAATATGGATGTTAAGGATTTTCAGCCGGCTAATATTGATACGATAATTTCAGTGGCTGCCACCGATGATAAAGATTTAAAGGCTTCTTTTTCTAATTGGGGAGAGGTTACAGTAGCGGCTCCCGGAGTGCAAATTTTGTCTGCCAGATCAGCAGGTACAGATATGTATGGGGATGGAACGCATATTATTGGGGATAAATACTATAGGGCTAATGGTACCTCCATGGCCTGCCCTCATGTAGCAGGCGTATGCGCGCTTATTGTCGGGAAAATTCCCGCTATTTCTCCTGATGACCTTAGGAGTATTTTAACGGCAGGGACAGAGGATTTACCTAATGACCCGGTTAATGAAAAACTTATCTGCGGCAGGGTAAATGCTAATAAATCCTTAGAGATTGATTCTTCTAAACTTTGTTTTTCAAAGATTACCGAACCCAGCGTATTAATTGTTTCCAATAAGGATTATATTGATATTAAAGCCCTGGCTTACGGGAACGATTTTTCTTATTATATGCTTGATTACAAAAATAAGACAGCAGGTGATTGGGTAACTATCGTAGCTGAGGCTGCTATACCTGTTCCTGTTCCTACTGTAATCGGCAAGTGGGATATTAAAGAATTGGCTGACGGAGATTATATATTAAGGTTAAGAGTTTTTAATAATAATGAACCAGCGGATGTATTTACCAGCTCTAAGTCTATAGCGATAGATAATGTGGCAATAAACAATCTGGAAAACGGGATTTTTATACCGACTAAATCTGAAATAGAAATAAAAGGGGTAGTATGCGGTTATGAATTTTTAAATTATAAATTTGAATTTAAGCCGTGCAGTTCAGGTGTTTGGTCTGAGGAAGGATTGACTTATGATGGCAGTACGGCTAAACCTATTGAAAGTGTACTGGCTGTTTTTGACTCTTCGGTAATAGATAAAACAGGCGAATATTATTTAAAATTGACTGCTAATTTTGCCGGCGATAAAACAGAATCTGAAATTATCAGTTTTTATTATGACTTAGAGTTAATGGAAGGGTTCCCTATAAGTCTGCCTATTCTTGAAGGACTTGGTTATTTAAATGTTGTTAATAAAGGAGATGGTAAAAAAAATATAGTGGTTGTAAACGATGCGAAGATATTATTTATAAATTCAAAAGGAGAGCTTAGTGAAATAAAAAGGACAGATGTCATAGAGGATTATTTTGCATTTATTGACAGCTCTCTTAGTGTAGGTGATTTAAATAATGATGGGAAGGAAGAAATTATTACTTCTGTCTTTATTGATCTAAAGCCAGAGGATAAGTACACGTTATATAATAAAAGCAGTGCCTATGAAAGCGATGGAAGTTTGGTTCTTGGATGGCCGGAAGATTTTGGCGAAGCACCTTTTGATATGAGGATATATGTGGAAGGAAAATCTACTATAATCGATGATATGGATGGAGATGGAAAACTTGAAATAGCTATGATGGCTTATAAGGAATGTGAGGGAATAGGTGCTGATGGGAAGCGCCCGGAAGTCCATCTTCTCTTTATTTTAAATTCCGACGGTACTGTTGTTGAAGGTTGGCCCATAGCTGTTACCTGGATAACAGATAAGTGCCGCACTTGGACAGTAGGGCCAAACCCGGCAATGGCAGATATTAATAATGACGGGAAGAAAGAGTTCTTAGTGTGGCTGCCTTCTTTAGGCCTTGCCGCATATACTAAAGAAGGAGAGATAATGGAAGGTTGGCAGGTAACGGATACATTACAATATTCAAAAAATGCTATTAATGATTATTATCGTGTAAGTGCGCCTGTGATAGCTGATTTAGATAACGATGGGGTATATGAGATAATAATAAGAGATTATTATGAAGGGTTATATGTATTTGATAATAAGGGTGTGCTTATCCAGAGACTACAGATAGATCCGGATGCCCTTCACGATTATTACTGGGGTTTCGGTAACGATGAGATAACAGTAGCAGATTTGGATAAAGATGGCAAACTTGAAATCATTATAGGGCTTTGTTGGCAGTATATAGACTATGAGAATAAACTGAAGAGCCGATCCGGAGAAAATAAGGGGATCCAGATTTATAAATATAAAGATAAACAATTAGAATTATTATCTTTTTCTTTCCCATATTTTCCCAGATCAAACATAGTTGTAGGCGACACTAATAATGATAATATGTTAGAAATGATCATGTGCCATAATGGGACTGAGGTCGCGGCTTTTAATCTTATAGGGGAGATGTTATGGAAAAAGAAGATAGGAACAATACAGGGGTTTGCTGATAATTTGATCTTAACGGATTTAGATGGGGATAACAAAGTGGAATTGATTACTAATAATGATAGTACTGCTGATATTTTCGCCTGGGAATTCGAAAGCAGCGTTATCCCTGAAAATATGCCTTGGCCGCAGGAAGGCCATGATCCGCAGCATACAGGAAGAGTTAATATTATAGCGGAAGAGGTTAAAAAAGGTGATATAAACGCAGATGGAAGAGTAGATGTAGTAGATGTGCAGATAATTGTGAATATCATTTTAGGAATAGTAGAAAATCCGGATAAAAAAGCGGATGTAAACGGTGATGGATTTATGGATGTGTTAGATTTGCAGATGATAGTGAATATTATTTTGGAGCTGTACTAAAATATTCTTGAAATATTAAATTAATGGGAATATAATACATCTTTAAGAATTTGATAATTATAGTGCCCCGCCTTTACGGGACCCCAGATTTATAAATTGAAATATGGACTTTAAGAAAACTCCTTTATTTGAAGAGCATCAGAAACTTGGCGCTAAACTCGCTGGCTTTGGCGGATGGCTTATGCCTATTCAATATAGCGGGATTATCAGCGAACATAACTGGACCCGGCAGAAGGCCTCTTTGTTTGATATCTGCCATATGGGTGAGTTTATTATAAAGGGGGAGGCGGATAAAAGTAATTTTTCAAATCTTACTACGATAAATTTAAATACCATGCCGTTGTTTTCCTGCCGTTATGGCTTTATGTTGAATGAGTCAGGCGGGGTAATCGATGATTTGGTTGTTTATAAAATCAAGCCTGATGAATGGATGGTTGTGGTTAATGCGGCTACGATTGATTCCGATGTTAATCATATTTCTTCTCATTTATCAAAAGATTCTGAATTCAAGAATATTTCTTCTAATCTTGCCAAGCTTGATTTGCAGGGCCCTGATTCAGGCAGAGTGCTGGAAGAATTAATTGGCAGTGAGATAAATAAATTGAAATACTATACTTTTGATTATTTTACCATTGAAGGAGAAAAGAATATAATCAGCCGGACAGGTTACACAGGCGAGCGGGGGTATGAATTATATATTAGTCCGGAAAAAGTAAAAAGCCTTTGGAATAATCTTTTGGGAATGGATACGGTTAAACCAGCAGGATTGGGCGCCAGGGATACTCTGCGTTTGGAAATGGGCTATCCTTTGTATGGGCAGGATATAACTGAGCAGGTTAATCCGTTAGAAGCGGGATTTGGAAAGTTTATTGATTTTAACAAAGATTTTATCGGTAAAGAGGCCCTTTTAAAAAAGAAAAAAGAAGGCTTAACAAAAAAACTGGCATGTTTTATTACAGATTCGCGCAGGGCCGCCCGGCATAACTTTAAAATTTTTAGTAATAATAAGGAGGCAGGGATAGTTACAAGCGGGTCTTTTTCTCCCAGCCTTTCTTGTTCCATCGGCATGGGGTATATTGAAACAGGATTAAAAACAGGTGATGAAATTATTATTAAAGAAAATGATCAATCAGCACAAATTAATGCTCGTTTGACAACAAAGCCTTTTTATAAGAATGGAACGGCGAGAAAAATTGGTTAAATGGTTAATTACTCACCAATTAACCACTTACCACTCACTAATTAAATAGGAGGAAATAAATGCAGGTACCGGATAATCTTTTGTATACTAAAGAACATGAATGGGTCCGCTTAGAAGGTAATTTAGCGGCGATAGGCATTTCTGATTATGCCCAGTCGTCATTAGGGGATATTACTTTTGTTGAAGCTCCCAGCGTAGGCATTGAAGTTAAACAGTTTGAATATTGCGCTACAGTAGAATCGGTAAAAGCGGCTTCTGATGTATACGCTCCGGTCAGCGGAAAAGTAGTTAAGACCAACCGTACATTAACAGAGCATCCGGAATTTGTCAACCAGTCTCCTTATGAAAAAGGCTGGTTTGCTGTTGTTGAGATGGAAGATGAAAAAGAAACAAGCGCTTTAATGACCAGCGCGCAGTATAATGAATATGTGAAAGGCCTTTCTTGATGAATTACGTTCCTCATACTAAAAAAGATACTCAGGATATGATTAAGGCAATCGGTGTTTCTTCTCTGGAAGATTTATTTAAAGATATAAAACCCGAACTTCGTGCTAAATCATTTAATATCCCGGAAGGAAAATCTGAGTTTGAAGTGATGCAATATTTAAAAAGGCTTTCTTTAAAAAATGCCTCAGGGCTTATTAATTTTATGGGCGCGGGATTTTATGACCATTATATCCCCGCGGCAGTTGACGCTTTATGTTCGAGAAGCGAATTTTATACCGCGTATACTCCTTATCAGCCTGAATGTTCTCAAGGGTGGCTGCAGGCTATTTTTGAATATCAAACCGCGATATGCGAATTAACCGGATTAGATGTTGCCAATGCTTCGTTGTATGACGGAGGCACTGCGCTTTATGAAGCGGCAATGATGGCTATCAGGCTTACCGGCAGGAATAAAATTATCATGGACAGCGGGGTAAACCTTATTTATCGCACAATGCTTTATACTTATACATCTAATCTTTCTATTGAATTTGTTGAAAGTTCTGTTGTCCACGGCCAGAGTTCCAGAGATGAAATTTTTAAATGCCTTGATGATAAAACAGCCGCGGTGATTGTTCAGAACCCCAATTTTTTTGGCGCGGTTGATGATTACAGCGATATTGTTAAAAAAGCTCATACTAAAGGAGCGTTGGTAATAGGTTCGGTTTATCCTGTTGCTCTTGGGATGTTAAAGACTCCGGCGGAAATGGGTATTGATATTGCTACTGGCGAAGGGCAAAGTTTGGGAATACCTCTTTCTTTTGGCGGGCCTTATCTTGGTTTTATGGCTGTTAAAAAAGAATTTGTCCGCCAGATGCCCGGCCGGATAGTCGGCGCTACGGTTGACAAGGATGGAAAAAGAGGTTTTGTTTTGACTTTGCAGACTAGAGAACAGCATATAAGAAGAGAAAAGGCCACTTCAAACATTTGCTCGAACGAAGCATTATGCGCTTTAAGAGCGGTTGTTTATTTGTCCTTGATAGGCAAAACAGGCCTTAAGGAATTAGCAGAATTAAATTTTAATAAAGCGGAATTCGCTAAAAGCAGGCTGGAAAAAATTCCGGGCGTGACAGTAAAAAGAAGTTCGCCTACATTTAACGAATTTACACTGTTTTTGCCTAAGAACGCCGATGATCTAGTGCATAGAATGATTGATAAAGGTTTTGCCTGCGGTTTTCCTTTAGGCAGGTTTTATAAGGGTATGGATAATTATCTTTTAGTCGCGGTTACTGAAAAGAGGACTAAAGAAGAGATTGTGAAATTTGCTGATAGCCTGGAGGCTGTTTTATGCGATTAATATTTGAAAAAACAATAGAAGGCAGGCAGGGCGTTAAAATTCCTAAATCGGATGTCCCTTTAGATGGCAAATTAGAGCATAAATATTGCAGGCAGAAAGAGCCTAATCTTCCTGAAGTTTCAGAGTTGGATGTAGTCAGGCATTGGACTAATTTATCGCGGCTTAATTTTTCAGTTGATACTAATTTTTATCCTTTGGGTTCATGTACTATGAAATATAACCCGAAGTTTACTGAGAAGGCGGCTGCTTTAGAAGGTTTTTTAGATTTGCATCCTTTATTGCCTCAGCTTTTAGGAGGAGGAATGCTTGCTCAGGGGTCTCTTGAAGTGCTTTATCAAGCGGAAAAACTTCTTTGTGAAATTACAGGTATGTCTGCTTTTACTATGCAGCCTTTGGCAGGAGCGCATGGAGAGCTTACCGGAGTAATGTTAATCGCGGCTTTCCATAAACAGAACGGCTCAAAGCGAAAATATGTTATTGTCCCTGACTCTTCTCATGGGACTAACCCGGCAAGCGCGGCAATTGCCGGATATAAGGTAATAGTTATTCCTACCGGCAAAGACGGTTATATGGATATAGAGGAATACAAAAGCAAATTAAATGAAGAGACAGCCGCGGTTATGCTTACCTGCCCGGATACATTAGGAATATTTAATCCGCATATAAAAGAAATTGCTGATTTAGCGCATCAGGCAGGCGCGTTGATGTATTATGATGGCGCTAATCTTAACGCGATGATGGGAAAAGCCCGGCCAGCTGATTTAGGCTTTGATGTAGTTCATCTTAATTTACATAAGACCTTTGCCACACCTCACGGTGGAGGCGGCCCGGGATCCGGGCCTGTAGGAGTTAATGATAAGCTGGTTGATTTACTGCCTATTCCCAGAATAGCCCGGCGTTCAGACGGTACTCTTTCTTTAGATTATCATAAACCTAAATCCATAGGTTATATCGCGCCGTTCTACGGAAATTTTGGAGTAATATTAAAAGCGTTTGCCTATATGTTATTCTTAGGAAAGTCCGGATTGATTGAAGCAAGCGAGTACGCGGTTCTAAACGCTAATTACTGCAGGGTTCAGTTGCAGGATTATTATGATATTGCTTATGATAAAATATGCATGCATGAATGCGTATTTTCCGCGTCCCGCCAGACGCAAAACGGCGTGCACGCGCTTGATATCGCTAAATACCTGATTGATAAAGGGTTTCATCCCCCTACTATATATTTCCCTTTGATAGTAAAAGAAGCTTTAATGATAGAGCCTACCGAAACAGAATCTAAAGAGGTTTTAGATGAATTCATTAAGGTAATGATAGAAATCGCGCAGCTTTCTAAAACCGACCCCGAAAAAATAAAAAACGCTCCGGTTAATACCCCTGTTAAACGGCTTGATGAAACTAAAGCCGCAAGAGATGTTAATGTTAGATGGATCCCGGCGGATAAATAATGTGGGTTAGGCATAATGCAATTTGTGGTAGCCGCAAGCTTTAGCTTGCGTTATAAAACGCGGGCTAAAGCCCGCGGCTACCAGTAGTATAACAACGCAATATGTGTGTTATATTGAACTCGCGTTAAATAATAAAAAATGACTAATAATTGGCGTTTTATTTACAATAAGCCTATGGATGTTTATTCCAATATGGCTTTTGATGAAGCTTTGTTCCAAGGGTATTATGCTGGTTGTTCAAAGCCGACTCTGCGGGTATATTCATGGAGTAATCCTTCGTTTTCATTAGGTTATTTTCAGGACGCGGGAAAAGAGCTGGATTTAAAGAAATGCGCTAAAGAGAATATTGATTTTGTCAGGCGTATTACCGGCGGAGGTATTATTTTTCATGATCAGGAAATTACTTACAGCCTGATTTGCTCACGGGAAGATTTGAAAATTTTAGATTCAGTGGCAGGTTCATTTAAGAAGATTTGTTCTTTTCTGATTAATTTTTATAAGAGTTTAGGCCTTGACGCCAAGTTTGCTGTTGACGCGGATGACAGCAGAAGATTAACAGAGCCTTGCGCGTTTTGTTTTGCTTCAAAAGAAAAATATGATATTGTTATTGATAAAAAGAAAATCGGCGGCAGCGCACAGAAAAGAAGAAGAAACGTCATCTTTCAGCACGGCAGTATACCTTTGTGGTTAGATATCGGCAAACCGTCAGTATTCCTGAATAAAAAATTGGATAAGAATATAACTCAAGAGATTTGCTGTTTGCAGGATTTTTTAGATAAGATGCCTTGTGCGGAAGAATTAACGGATTTGCTGAAAAAATCATTTGAACAATCATTCGGCCTCTGTTTAAAAGAAGCCGGATTAAATGATAAAGAAAAATTGTTTTATCAGGATTTGAAAGAAAAGAAATATAAAACTAAGAAATGGAATATTATACAACGTAATTCCCCTCCCCTGGTGGGAGGGGTTAGGGGAGGGGTTCATTAAGGATTAACTTTTACCCCCCTCCGTAACCCTCCCCACAAGGGGGAGGGAAGACGGGATTTATGGATATGCATAGAAAACCAGCGTGGCTTAACAAAAAGATTAATCTTGTTAACTGTCAGAAAGTAAAAGAGCTCCTGCGCGATTTGAATTTAAACACAGTCTGCCAGCAGGCCGCCTGCCCTAATATCGGAGAATGTTTTTCCCGCGGGGAAGCGACTTTCCTTATACTCGGAAAAATCTGTACAAGAAACTGCCAGTTTTGCGGGATAGAAAAAGGCCTTCCTGCGGCTGTTGATTGGGATGAGCCTTTGCGCGTGGCTCAGGCGGTGCAAAAGATGGATTTGAAACACGTGGTCCTTACCAGTGTTACCCGGGATGATTTAGAAGACGGCGGCGCGGATGTTTTTATCAGGACTATCGCAGAAATCAGGAAGCTTAATAAAAAAATCAATTCTGTTAGAGATGTATCTTTAATCAGGACAGAGAATAGTATTAAACTATCGTCAGAATTGGAATCAAAAGTTTCCTCTAACAGGATAAATATAGAATTGCTGGTGCCGGATTTTCAATTGAATAAACAGACAATAAAAAAACTGGCAGATGCCCAGCCGGAAATCATAGCGCATAATATAGAAACAGTCCCGCGTTTATACCCTTATGCCCGTCAGTCAGCAGATTATAAGCATTCTTTACAGGTGCTTAAAATTATCAAGGAATCAAACGAATCTGTCCGGACAAAATCAGGCATAATGCTGGGATTGGGCGAAGAAGAGCAAGAAGTTTTAGATGTGTTTGATGATTTAGCAGAACATGGGTGTGATTTTTTAAGCATAGGCCAGTATCTTGCTCCCAGCAGCTCCCATGTTAAAGTAAAGGAATACATCAGCCCGGAAAAATTCTCGTATTATAAGCACAAAGCCCTTGAGGCGGGGCTGTCACATGTCGAAAGCGGCCCGTATGTGCGAAGCTCTTATTCTGCCGCGTCTTATCTCTCTAAGTAACCAAAAATCAACATTTGTGCCTTGACACATTTACTGAAATAGTGTATATTTATATTAGGGGGTGATAAATATGGCAAAAGCAGAGATAGCGCGAGAAAGATTAAGTATTGATGTGCTTCCTGAGGAACATAGGCGAATAAAAGCCTACGCGGCTCTTCATGGCGAAACAATCCGGGAATATGTTGTTGAGAGTGTGCGGGAGCGTTTACGCCAAGAAGTTGAAGAGAGGGAATTATCAGCTCTAACTATGAATCTAAATCAAGATCCTATCTTAAAGGAATTATGGGATAATAAAAAGGATGCCGCATATGATGAAATATAAACAGGGAGATATGGTTCTCGTTGATTTTGGCTTTTCCGAAGGAATAGGCTCTAAGAAAAGGCCTGCCTTAATAATAAGCAGCGATAATTATCACAAGGGCCGGCAAGAGGTAATTATTGCGGCTATTACAGGAAATGTAAAAAGGACATTATTTGGTGACACTAAGATAGATAAATGGAAAGAGGCAAGGCTTATATATCCGTCTTTAGTTACAGGAATTATACGGACAATAAAAGGCGGTATGATAATTCACAAGTTAGGAACTCTATTGCAGCAAGACTTTCAGAAGGTACAAAAGAATCTTGCTAAGGCGATGGATTATAAGTAATAAAAAGATTCACATAAAAAATACTTCTTGTTAGACCCAAAGCAATTAATAATCCCAAATTAATAGAAAAAGATAAAATAAAAAAATAATTTATGGTATAATTAATTTTAGAAAAAAGGAGGTAAAAATATGTCACCGGCAAAAACAGTGATATCTGATGCTTTGCATTTAAGGCCCGCAGAGCGTTTTATTGTTATTGAAGCTCTTATTAGAAGTTTGGATATGCCAGACCCTCAAATCGAAAAGATATGGGCAAAAGAGGCGCAAAAACGCCTAAGAGCTTATAAAAAGAATAAGTTGCAAACAGTATCTTTCGAAGATATGTTTGGTAAAGAAACTGTATGAAAATCAAAATTTTAAAAATCGCTTGGCAGGAATTTATTGAAGCCAAAGAATTTTACGAAATAGAACAATCCGGCCTGGGCGCACGTTTTGAGAAAGAGATTAAATATTCTTTTTTGCGTATTAAACAATTTCCATCCGCATGGCCGGTTGAATTAAAAGAAATACATCGGTATATTGTACATAAATTTCCTTACAAAATTCTTTATTCTATCCAGAAAGATATAATTATAATACTTGCCTTTGCGCATTTGCATAGAAAACCGAATTATTGGGCCAATAAAATAAAAAAATCTTGATAATTTATTATAGTAAGGCACTTTAGGAATAATTAATATAATGCAAATAGGCGCTAAATATATAGGTAAAGGTAAATGCGAGTTTGTTGTATGGGCCCCTTTGGTAACTAAAGTTAATCTGAATATTGTTTATCCTGCCTTACGAAAAATCCCCATGCAGAAAGATAATCATGGCTATTGGCGGGTTGAGCTGAATGATGTTACTGAAGACACCCGCTATTTTTATGTGCTTGAAAACAGCCGTGAACGGCCTGATCCTGCTTCTTTTTTTCAGCCTAGAGGAGTGCATGCCGGCTCTCAAATAGTAAATCACCGCGTTTTTAAATGGCAGGATGATAAGTGGCAGGGAATTTATCAGGAAAAGATGATTATTTATGAATTGCATATAGGGGTATTTACTGAACAAGGGGATTTTGACGCGGTTATAGAACGGCTTGATGATTTAATTGAATTGGGGGTAAATACAATTGAACTTATGCCGGTTGCTCAGTTTCCCGGAGACAGGAATTGGGGATATGACGGCGCTTATTTGTTCGCTGTCCAGAATTCTTACGGCGGCCCGGATGGATTAAAAAGGCTGGTGAATGCTTGTCATAACAAAGGGCTTAGTGTCTTGCTTGATGTAGTTTATAATCACTTGGGGCCGGAAGGAAATTATTTATCGGATTTCGCGCCATATTTTACTTATAAATATAAAACCCCGTGGGGCAGGGCGGTCAATTTTGACGATGATTATAACGAAGGCGTAAGGAATTTTTTTATTGAGAACGCCTTGTATTGGTTTAAAAATTACCATATTGACGGTTTAAGGCTTGACGCGATACATGGGATTTTTGATAACAGCCAAAAGCATATTTTAAAAGAGCTCTCGGAAAAAGTTGATGAGTTTTCCGCGCAAGAAGGCAGGAAATTTTATTTGATAGCGGAAAGCGATTTAAATGATTCAACAGTTATTCGCGCTAAAGATGCCGGTGGCTATGGCATAGATGCCCAGTGGTGCGATGATTTTCACCATTGTATTCACACACTGGTAACCGGAGAAGATACTGGTTATTATGTGGATTATGGTAAGGCCTCTGATTTGGTAAAATCTTTTAAAGAAGGTTTTGTGTATTCGGGGCAATATTCAGAATTTAGAAAAAAAGCGCATGGTAATTCTTCGGCGGATATCCCCGCCGGCTGCTTTGTGGTTTTTTCCCAGAATCATGATCAGGTGGGAAACAGGGGCAATGGAGAAAGACTGTCAGTTTTAACTGATTTTGATAGTTTAAAATTAAGTGCCGCGACAGTATTTTTTTCCAGCTATATCCCGCTTTTATTTATGGGAGAAGAATATGGAGAAGATAATCCGTTTCTTTATTTTGTGAGCCATTCTGATGAAGGATTGATTGAGGCTGTCCGGCAGGGCAGGAAAAATGAATTCAAATCTTTTGGCTGGGAACAACAACCGCCTGACCCGCAGTCAGAAGAGACATTTTCAGCCAGTAAATTAAAATGGGATAAACGCAGGCAAGGGAAGCATAAAGTATTATTTGATTTTTACCGGCAGTTAATAAATATGAGAAAGACTATTCCCTCTTTGGCAAATTTAGACAAGAAGAATCAGGAAGTTATTGGCTTAGAAGATAAAAAAATAATTATTCTGTATAGATGGTTTGCAAAAAGTAAAATTTGTTGTATTATGAATTATAATATTAATGAAGTATTGCTTGCCCTTCCCCCTAATCCTCTTCCCATAGGGGAGAGGGCAAAGGGTGAGGGGCAGTGGAATAAACTTATTGATTCTTCTGACCCGAAGTGGTCAGGTTCAGGTATTTCTATGCCTGAGAGAATAAGCCAAGGGAAAAAATTAATCATGAAACCGCGCAGTGTGGTGTTGTATGAAAAGGAGATATTGTGATGAATCGCTCTGTATGTATCCATGGGCATTTTTACCAGCCGCCAAGAGAGAATCCATGGCTTGAAGATATTGAGTTGCAGGATTCAGCTTATCCTTACCATGACTGGAATATGAGAATTACAGCGGAATGTTACGCTCCTAATACCGCTTCTCGTATTCTTAATTCCGAAAGGATAATCGAGGATATAGTTAATAATTATTCCAAAATCAGTTTTAATTTCGGGCCTACATTGCTTAGCTGGATGAGGAAACATAATCCCGAAACATATCAGGCGGTATTAGACGCGGATAAAGAAAGCAAAAAAAATTTTTCAGGGCATGGTTCAGCTATTGCCCAGTGTTACAATCATATGATTATGCCTTTGGCAAATTCCAGAGATAAACAGACGCAGGTAATATGGGGAATAAAGGATTTTGAATATAGGTTTAACCGTCCGCCCGAAGGGATGTGGCTGCCGGAAACAGCCGTGGATTTGGAAACTCTGGAAATTTTGGCGGAAAATCAGATTAAATTTACTATATTAGCTCCTCATCAGGCAAAGCAGATTAGGCTTATTGGAGAAGAAGAATGGATTGATGTAAGTAACGCGAGTATTGATCCTAAAATACCTTATCTTTGCAGTCTGCCTTCGGGAAAGACTATCGCCATATTTTTTTATGACGGGCCTATAGCACGGGATATTGCTTTTGGAGACCTTTTGTCAAATGGAGGAAACTTTGCCGGTAGGCTGCTTTCTGTATTTGCTGAGGATCAGGGTAAATCCCAGCTTATACATGTCGCTACTGACGGGGAAACTTACGGCCATCATCACCGTTTTGGAGAGATGGCTTTATCTTATTGTGTTTATTGCATAGAGTATAACAGCCTTGCCGGATTAACTGTATATGGAGAATACCTTGAAAAAAATCCTCCCGCTTATGAAGCGCAGATATTTGAAAATTCCTCATGGAGTTGTCCGCATGGTGTGGAGCGCTGGAGAAATGACTGCGGCTGTAATTCAGGCGGAAATCATGGTTGGAATCAGGCCTGGAGAGCTCCTTTAAGAGCCGCTTTGGATTGGCTCAGGGATAACCTGCTGCAGGTTTACTCAGACCAGATTTTCGGGTTTTTGCGCGACCCTTGGCTGGCAAGAGACGAATACATAGAAGTTGTTTTAGACAGGTCAATAGAGAATGTTGAAATTTTTTTGTCTAAACATAAACTGCGTGAACTTTCCCAGGAAGAAGAAGTAAAAATTCTCAGGCTTTTAGAAATGCAGCGTAACGTAATGCTGATGTATACCAGTTGCGGGTGGTTTTTTGATGAGATCTCAGGTATAGAAACTACTCAGATAATTCAGTACGCGGCAAGGGCGATACAGCTGGCAAAAATGACCAGCGGCCTGTCTTTTGAAGAGCCTTTTGTTGACCTTCTAGCGCGCGCGCCTAGTAATGTCCCGGAATATAAAGATGGAGCTAAAATTTATGAGTTATTCGCCACTCCTTATATTCTGGATTTATTGCGCGTAGGGGTGCATTATGGAGTGTTTTCTTTATTTAAACCTAATACAGAAATTACTAAAGTTTACAGTTTTAATATTGATAGCCGGAAATATGAGCTTTTTGAATCTGGCAAGCAAAAACTGGCTATAGGCAATGTCCATGTGCGTTCGGATATTACCTGGGCTCAACAAGATATAAGTTTTGCTGTTTTTCATCTGGGAGACCAGAATTTAGTCGCCGGAGCAAGAGAGTTTATGGGAGAGGAATCTTACGCGCAGATGTATGAAGAATTAAAAACAAGTTTCCTTAAGGGAGATATTTCAGAAATTATGCACCTGATTAATAAGCATTTTAATCACGACGGTTATTCTTTATGGCATCTGTTTAAAGATGAGCAAAGGCAGGTTCTAAATCAGATATTTAATGCCGCGGTAAAAGAAATAGAATCTTCTTTTCACCAGATATTTGAGCATCATTATCCGGTTATGCAAGTCGTGGACAAAATAAAAATACCATTGCCCGAATCTTTTATATTTGTCGCGGAGTTCATTTTAAACAGGGATATACGCGAAGCTTTAGAAAGCAAGGAGTTAAACATAAACAGAATTAAAAAACAGGTTGATGATATAAAGCGATTTTCTCTTAAACTTGACAAAAATATTAGTTTTGTTGCCAGTAATAAAATTAATGAGTTGATGCGGGATTTCTCACAAAATATACAAGATTGTTCTCTGCTTAGTGATATTGCTTCTTTGCTAAAAATAATGGAGATTTTATCTCTTGATTTAGATTTATGGAAGGCGCAAAATATGTATTTTTCTATTGGTAAGAAGATCCTTGAAACTAAACAGTTAGAAGCGGAAAAAGGCGATGAAACTGCCAAGAAATGGGTAGAATGTTTTAGTGAATTAGGCGGCTATTTAAAAGTGAGGATTGCTTATGGTATGGGAAATTATAAAACACTTCCCAACCACTGAAAATTCCACTAGAAGTAAAAAATTATTTATTAAAGGTAAATTTTCACTTGTGTCCAAATTATGACAATTGTTATCGTCGGTAAAATGTTTTTGAGATGTCAATAGCGTGTCATTGCGAGGAACGAAGTGACGAAGCAATCTTCCGTCGTTAAGATTGCTTCGCTCCGCTCGCAATGACACTAATTTGGACAGTAA
>JBDRLG010000168.1:0-2182 GCA_043813255.1 Candidatus Omnitrophota bacterium | reverse complement strand
AAGAAAGATATCGCTGAAATTTTTCTCACTGACAAGTTAGGCGGGCTTGCAGCCGCTTCAAGAAAAACAACTGATTTTTATCAGGCTGATGAGTTTTGGTGGAAAGAAGCTTATAATAACGGTAAGGGCGGTTTATATATTGGCGAGCTTAGTTTTGATGATTCAAGCGGGGTTTGGGGGATTACTATCGCGGCCCCTGTTAAAGATAGAAATAATAATATTATCGGGGTATGCAAGGCAGTAATTGATACTAATATTTTATTCAGTCCTTTGAATAAATTAGAAATTGGTAAAACAGGGCACGCGGATTTGATTGATAAGGAAGGCAACGTGATATTTCATGAAAAGCAGGTTTTTTTTGATAAAAAATATTTTTCCGATAAGGAAATTAAAAAAATAGTGGGTAATCCCGGAAAATGGATGTTAATAACTAATGAAGTTTTTCATGGCAATAAAGAGATATTTGTTGTTTCTTCGTTGGTCGATTCGCCTGTCTTGCTGCAAAAAGGGATAGAGTGGTTTGTTTTATTGGAGATTGCAAAGCAGGAAGCGCTTGCGCCTCTAGGAGCATATTTATTACAGGGGATATGGCTGTTATTAATAGTGTTAATTTTTATAATGATAGGCGGGTATATTTTTGGCGGTTTATTTGTGAAGTCTATTAGAAAACTCCATGAAGGCACAGAACGTATTGGAAAAGGGGACTTAGATTTTCGTGTGGATATAAAGACCGATGATGAGATAGAACAGCTGGCAGATTCTTTTAATAAAATGACGGATGATTTAAAAAATACCACGATTTCAATAGATGCTTTGAATCTTGAAGTCAGCCAGCGTAAAAAAATTGAAGAAGAACTTTTTAAGCTGGCGGCAATAGTTGAATCTTCGGAAGATGCGATTATAGGTAAGACATTGGAAGGCATTATTATTAGTTGGAATAAAGGGGCGGAAAGAATTTACGGCTATACACAAGATGAGGTTAAAGGAAAGAATATCTCAATAATAATCCCTCCTGACCGGCTTAATGAAATTACGGAAATTTTAAAGAAAATCAAACAGGGTGAAAAAGTAGAGCATTTTGAAACTTTGAGGCTGCGCAAAGACAAGAAAATTATCCCTGTTTCAATAAGCTTATCCCCAATGTATGATTTACGAGGCCGGATAACCGGCGCTTCGGCAATAGCCCGTGATATTACTAAAGAGAAGAAAACTGAAGAGCAATTAAAAGAATTGCTGGAAATAAAGACTAAATTTACTGCAATAGTTTCTCATGAACTAAGGACCCCTCTTAGTTCAATAAGAGAAGGGATAAATTTGGTTATTGAAGGCCTGTCCGGGCCTGTTAATGAACAGCAAAAACATATTCTGGATGTATCTAAGAAAAATGTGGAAAGGCTAAACCGCCTGGTAAATGATCTTTTGAATTTTCAGAAATTAGAATCTAAAAAGGCAGAGTTTAATATCAAGGAGAATGATTTAAATGAACTTATGAAAGAGGTCTATGAATCTATGAAGGGTTTAATAGAAAAAAAAGGGTTAGATTTTAATTTAAAAGTAGATGAAAATTTGCCGCGGATAAAATTTGACAAAGACAGGATAAATGAAGTATTTGTTAATTTTATTAATAATGCCATAAAATTTACCGAGAAAGGCGCTATTGATATTATAGTAACCGCGGAAAAAAATGCCATCCATGTGATCGCGCGGGATACAGGCGTAGGGATTAAAGAAGAAGATAAAAACAAGCTTTTTCAGCCTTTTGAGCAGGTGGGGAAAAGGCCAATTATTAAAGGAGGGACAGGTTTAGGATTGGCTATTTGCAAAGATATTATTAATGGACATAATGGTAAAATTTGGGTAGAATCAGAATTTGGCCAAGGCTCAACTTTTCACTTTACACTGCCTATCTAATAAAAGCGTCGTAAAAGTCCGCCTTTTTGTAAAACCCTGAATAAATTTTTATTAGACAAGTATTAAATAATAAAGTATAATTTTCTCAATTTTTATAATAACTGGGTCTATTGCAAAATGGACTAAAATGGGTTCTTTCGTAAATATTGTGAACTTTAGCGTTCTCCCCCTTGTTTTGTATTCTTTATCTGCTGAGGCATTCGCGAAAAAGTTTTTCGGCGGCTGCGGAACTCGCCCGTCGGCTCTTACGAGCCAGGACGGGCTCAAACAG
>JBDRLG010000167.1:0-14863 GCA_043813255.1 Candidatus Omnitrophota bacterium | reverse complement strand
ATAAAACTGGCGATGAGTATTTTGGACAAATTATAACGAAATTAAGGGAGAATTTAAATAAGAGCATAAATCCGGGAGATATATTAATTTTGGATGACAATAAAGGCTTTGTGGAACAAGTAAGAAAAGCGGGTATGAATTTTGAAGTGGTCACAGGGCTTATAAGTCTCTATGGGGAGTTGGAAGCAATTTTAAAATATCTAAGCTTAAAAGAAGCAGGAAACGGTCCTCTTACTGTTAGCAGCTCTGTAGAAGAACCCCTGGATCATTGCATAAAAAATCATCTTCAACATTTAATACTGAATGAAGCGAATAACCCCTTAGTGCCACTTTCCTATGTTAGCGGTTACAATAATATTTTAAAACTGGCAGGATCTGGGAATATGGATATAAGAGTATTACTCTGTGATTTAGACGATACACTGTATAGGAGCCCGGCGTTAAGGAGGGTATATAAGAGCCTATTTTTTGAATTCATTTCGAAATATTTTAACTGTAATAGGAAAGAAATCAATATACTGCTGTATAAAATAAGAATAAAGCTGGCTAATGAATCTCGTGTTGCCTCTTTGCCCTATATTATTAGAGAACTGCAGGCAAATACAGATGGAGCAGTAAAAGGCATGTATAGGCCCCAGGCAGAGCCACGGCCGGAGATAGTAACAGCTAAGGATAATATAAGAGAACAGTGGCATAAGTTTATAGATGAGCGGGTAGGATCTTCAAAAATTAGGCTGTTAATAGAGCCGGATGAGAAATTAAAGACGGTTTTTAATAAGTTTAACTATTTAAATCTAAAAGATAGTTTTTACCTGGGGATTTCTACTAATAATAGTTTTGAACAAGTAAGAATGATCCTCACAGCTTTAGGCATAAAGTTAGGGTTTTCTGATCAGTTGATTTTTACGGGTGATAAAATAGATCCCAATTATTTCGCAAAAATTATACAGCAATTAAGTGTTATTTTAAACTATAAAATAGAAGCGCAAAACGTATTAATTTTGGATGACAATGAGCCGTTTGTGTGTGAAGCAACACGGGCAGGCATGTATGCCCAGTTGGTTAGGGGAGCGGGTAATCTATACGGAAGTTTAGATGCGATTTTAGGCTATCTAGAGTTTAGAAATAACTGTTTTAGAGAAAATAAGTTGCTTGCTTCACCGGTAAGTTCTTTCAAGGAAGTACATATTAGTTTGGGGCAGCTACTGCGTGATATCATCAATTTGAGCTACCTCATCGTGGCTGGTGGGGTTCAAATTATCCCGGCAGCTGTCCTATTTATTTCTTTTAGCGGAATAAAGGTATCCAGTGGCCTTGCTCAACCAGAGCAGGATGAATTTTTTAACTATTTAGTTAACGTTGAAAAAGTGTCATTGCGAACCCGACGTTACGTCGGAGGAAGCAATCTTTGTTTTAAGATTGCTTCGTCGCCTTTGGCTCCTCGCAATGACACAACAATGGAGTTTTTCAGTAAAGACTATTTAGATAAACTTTCTCTGCCGTGTAGGATTGAAGTTGTCAGAAAATGCCTCGGGTTATCTCAACAGGAATTAGCCCGGCGGATGGGTGTATCTGAGAAATTCATTTGTGAATGTGAGGACGGCAGCAGGCTGATAACAGTAAGGTTCTTGAGGCGGCTTGTTGGCGAATTTAATTTAGATATGGTTATTTTTCTGCCTCCTCAATGGGTTTTTATTGAGGAGCTTAAAGGATTAAAGACTTTAGCAGATAAACTTTTTCGATCTAGAGAATATGCCGGTAAGACACTACAGGAGATTGCCGAAGCAGCGGGTATGTCTGAGCCTACTGTCCGTAGATATGAAACAGGGAAAAGTTTCCCTTCAAGAAAATATGTAGAAGATTTCGCGCGGGCTTTGGGTATCCCGGTTGAAAATTATTGTTATGAATTGCATTCTGATATGCTTTTCCGTGGCAGGAAAGGCAGAGCAGGGAGTAAAGTTGAAGGAATTAGTCCGCAGGCGCCGCCTGTAGAGAGACAATTTATGACCGCTGTAAGTTCTGGAATCAGGGCCGCGCTGCTTACTGAGATAGAGGATGTGGGACAAGCCCCCGGTAATAAAGACGAGAATTCTCTTCCAGGCAAAATTAAATATGTAAGGAAAAAGATATTGAGGTTGACTCAGGAAGGATTAGGTTCTAAGACAGGGGTATCTAAATGTATGGTTTATAGATATGAAAAAGGAACAAATAGTCCGCCAGTCAGTTTTCTACAGTCGTTAGCGCGTATCGCGGGTTTGAATATAACATATTTTCAGCCTGAGAGGACTGAAGATATTAAAGCCTTGCCTACATTAGCCCGGAAACTGCGGGAATTTAGAGAACTTGCTGGTAAGGCGCAACATGAGATTGCCGAAGCAACGGGCGTGTCTCAGCCTACTGTCCGTAGATATGAAAGTGGGGAACTTTTCCCTTCGGAAGAATATGTTAAAAAATTTTCCCAAGAAGTAAAAGTTGAGTTTGCTGTTTTTTGCTATGAACAGCACCGTAAAGATTTTTGCCGGCAGCCTAGAAGAACTAAGCGAATATCTGGCATAGATTTTAAAGTCTTAGCGTTCAATATACAGATTAAAACTGCCAGAGAAAATAAGGGGATGAGCCAGCAAACATTGGCTGATAAAATGAAGGTTCCTGTAGGAAAGGTTAGAGAGATAGAAGCCGGAGATATCCCTCTGCCTTTAAATATAAAATTTTTTAGAAAATTAGCAAGGTGTTTAGGGATTAATTTTAGCAAATTATCTCTTCCAAAAACAAGGACAGAAATAATAAAAATAAGAAAAGAAGCGCGAAAGAAAGAAAAAACAAAAAAGCAAAAATTGGAAAAGAGAAACAGTTCCAGCCCTGTTGATAAAATCTGGCCTGATGATTTAGCAGGGATGATAGTCCTGTGTTCCAGCTCCGTAATAAAACCCGGAATCTGTGTTAATTTAGAACAGTTAACAGAAGATATGGGCAAAGCCAGTTTTTCTTCTGTCCGGGAAAGGATATTGTATGTATTAAAGCAAAAAGGAATACGATTATCAGAGTTGGCAAGAGAAACAGGTTATAGCGTGAATATATTTGTTCAGAAAAAAGGATTAAGGCCCCGCTATTTCCCCGCACATGAAATAGCCAAGATTGCGGAATCCCTAAGTGTCACTGAGAAATTGTTGGATCCAGGGTATTTAACAGAAAAGGAATTTATTGATTCTATTAGAGAATTGCCTTTATCTAAACAGCTTGCCAAGGCAAGAAGGTATAGAGGGTTAACTTATGATCAAATCTCTATAGCTATAAAATATAATAGTGTAAGCGTCCACAGGAATGAGAAAGGTTATAACCCCGTGCCTAATAAGCAGTATTTGGAGAAATTTGCAAAAGCAGTAAATATTCCAAAAGAAACTTTTAATTATCCCTCTGTTATTATAAGAGAGCAAAAGGCGTTTAGTGAGTATAAATGGATTATAGAAATAGAAAAAAATAAAAAATTTAATTCTGTTTTAGAAAGAATAACCTTTATAAGAAAATTTTTAGGCGTTACTTTAAATGAGATTAATCAAGCAACAGGAATACGTAAAAATAAATTAATAGTAGAAAAAAAGAAGCCTTACAAAAGTTTAGTAGCTGTTGAGATAGAAAAGTTAGCTGTTTTTTTAGGAGTTTCTCCAAAAATATTAGATCCGGGTTTTATGACAAGAGAGGAGTTCGCTGATTCTCTAAAGGGGAAACCTCTGGCAGAAAGATTAATTAAGGCAAGAAAATATTGTGGTTTAAAATGCTCAGAGATTGGCTGGTTAACAAATCGAAAAGCAGCTGATGTCCGGTATGATGAAAAAGGAAGGAAAAAACCTTTGTCTATGGAATATCTGGAAACTTTTGCTCGGGCAGTAAACATGCCTGTAGAGATCTTTAGCCAGCCGGTTTCATCTTCTATTATGCCTGAGATGGCTAATCTGGATTATTACGGCCCGCGGGATGGGCAAAGCCTGCGGTTAGGCAGTGTGGTTGCCTGTGTTTCAAGTTCAATGGAGGTTAATCACATCCGCGGCCCCCCGTATGATAATGGTAAAAGACTTCCTCATACTGTTAGCAGTCCCTTAAGGCTAGTGGCGAGCAGTAGAATTCTTACAGGCAGATGTTCTTCATCGATAGATAGAAAAAAATTGCTAAAAAGCGTTGAGCAGGCTTTATCCAGAGGGACAATGAGTGATTTAGAGGGTATATATAATTTGCTAAGCAGGTATATGGAAGATAACGGAAAAAGTCCGGATGAGAAAATAGTTTGTTCTTCAGTATTAACCAGAGTTGAGGGTATACTGCATAGACTTTCCTTGTTTGATTCTATTCAAAAGATCATTTTTCCTAGAGAAATAGCGTTAAAATTAGATGGGATGGAGATTACTTTGACTCAGGAGGGGAAAGATTCTTTGATAGAGTTTAAGAATAGATTGAAAGATGTAATTGGACAGATTAGTCAAATTAACTTTCAGGATAAAGATCATTTAATTGATCAGATAGAACGATTAGATGATTTAGTTTGTTTATTCGGAGACTATATAGGAAAGATTATAAAGGAAGATAAATACAGTATTCTGGGAATTGTATTGGTGTCGTTGGTGAACGGAGATTTTCTGAGCTTATATGGCGATGACTCTGGAGAAGAAAAAAGAACAAACGCGTTTGATATAACAAATTTCCTGGCTGTGATAAGTACGAAACTGGGATGTTTAAAATTTAAATATAGCAAAGCAATAAAAAGGAGGGAAGAATATGATATTAATCAAGAGGCAGAAACTGCCTTTGCATCATTGTCTAATGATAAGAGATTAGCCAATAGTTTAAGGCTGTTTGAGTCAATAATAGAGAGGCCTTGTTTAGAGCTAATGATTAATGCTAGAGGAGGCCTGCGCCTGGATGTTTTTTCTATTTTACCGGATGCCCGAAAGGTTATAAATTCTTTCGGGATGATAATACAGCAAATGCCGCCAGAAAAAACCAGTTTTAGCGTATCTGGCCAGGAGTTTTTTGCGCATGATGGTAAGGGTTGGCAGGTTATAAAAAGCTCGTCTGGTTTATCAGTGGCTGTTGTTTTTCAGCCGCGGCAATTTGTCAATTATTGGCAAATCCCGCTTAGTCAATGGCTGCCGGCCCAAGGCTGTGACGGGCTTTTAACTGCCAAGGCCAGAGTGATAGATTTTGGAAGTGTTGAGATAGATTCTGATATGAGTCAGCAGGATAAAATAAAATTGTGGATAGAGTATATTGAAAAAAAGAAGGCGGAAATCAGCAAAAGCCTGTTAGAAGAACTGGATTGGAGAAAACAGCTGGTGGAAATAAACTGGAAAGAACTAGACCCAAATAGAAAAACATTAATTATACAGGCAATAGTTGATACAGCCGAAGGGATCAGAGACAACGCAAAAATACAACGGCTGGCCAGTGATGATGTCAGCCCGGATACATTTATGCTTTATTCTAAAACGGCCTTTTATTTAGAATGGAAAAAACAAATGAATGAAGGTGTTGAAGATGAATCTGAAGAGTCTCCCGCGGTACAACTGGTATACAGGCTCGCAGATTTTGTGGTTATTAAAGATTACTACAGTGCAAACCAGCATATACTCCAGAGAGGAATTGTATACCTTGATGATTTTATATGTGATAAGGGTCAGTCTCCTAAAGAGGAACAAGAGCAATGGCTGGAATTTATAGCTGAACAAATCAGCCAAAAACAAATAGATGATTATCAAAGAGCAGTAGTTAGATGGATTGAACAAGATTATGAAAAAGGCGGTATTATACAGCGCATAATAATCAGTCCGCTCTGGGACCTTAGAAATGAAATAAAAATCGGCAGGTTAATTAATAATGACCTTAGCGGAAATATGTTTATTTTTTATTTTGAGGCGGTGCTATCTAAAGATGAAGTTGTAATTAATAGAATTTCTTTCCGCCAAAGATTCGGGAAATTAAAATATATAATGGAGATCCAGCAGGGCATCGGCGGAATTCTTAGAAGTTATTTCTCCGGGGCTAAAATTAAGATTAACTGCCGCGATATTACTACTGTTTTCTGGAGTTTTTTGATATGTGAAAATGTTAAATGGGATTTATCCTCGCTGGATGGTGAGTTTAAGCAGAAGGTTATTGACGCGTTATATATCTTGGGGATTATAACTAAGAAATCATCAGAAAGTTTAATCAGGGCTAAAGATTTTTCCTGCAGAATTCAAGAAATGATTGAAGTTTATCTCAAGAGCAAAAAACAAACACCGGGAATGAGTGTTTTGACTACTCTTTTATCCGGAATCAAAGATTATGCGGCCAAAATGGAAGAAATAGAGATGTTTGTAGCGGGATATGTTGATGAATCAAGATTAGGAGAATTTAATGAGTATGTTAATCAGTTAATAGCAATTTGGGGCATGAACCGGGCCAGTGACTGGTTATTTGGCTTAAAGGATGCTCAGAGTATTAAAGACCAGAGAGAAAGATCAAGGAAAAGCAAGCAGTCATTAAAACATCTTATGGTGAATATTTTAGATTGTATTGATCCAAGGGCTTTTGATATAAAAACTGAGTTAAAATCATTTGATCTCATTACTGGCAGTTCAAAAGAGGCGGCGAGACAATTATTCACTTATACGCTGGGAGATGGAAAGGTATATGAATTTGAAGAGGCTGCCTTTGGAATGTCAAATTTCTTTAATAAGATGTGCTGTGGTGGCAAGTATTGCTTACTCCTGACAGGAATAGTAAGACAGCCGTCATCATCAGCTGTTATAGAAGATATAAAATATATACAATGGAAAGATATCCCGCCTCATCAGGAACAATGGCTGGGTGAATGTCCGGGCGCAAAAGGCAGTGTTCATCTGGTAAAGAAAGATAATTATAATTATGTCTTATTTTTATATGGAGAACCTAACCAAATATCTCTACTGATAGATGTTAACTTGACACTTAATTCGCTAATCTTTTTTCCAGAGGAGGATGGGTTTTCGCGACTGCTTATAAACAGGGATAATATAGGAGTGGAGTTAAGAATAGAAGATTTTGCTTTGAAGTATAATAATAACAAAATTTCGCCAAAAGCAGAGATAATAATGCCGCGGGAGGTAATAGATTATATTAGCTCTCAGCAAGAGATACATTATGCGCATCGCCACGATAGAAGGCATCAGGAAAGAAATCATCCGGAAAGATATTATCCCACAAAAGGCAGATTAAAAAATGGCCTGCTTTGGGAATTACGCGCGTCTTCCGCGGTTAATACAGCGTCAATTGATGAAGCTCATTTTAACATAAAAGGTTCGTTTACTGCCGGTGTTAGAGAAAAAATAGACCATTGGATAGAGAAAGTATTGGATTTTGAGGAAATAACCCCGCAAGGATGGACAGACCCTGAACAGGCATTATGGGAGGATGGACCTTTAGCGCGGATTGTCTCTCCTGTTCATGCGGCTGGTTTAGCCTGCGCGCATATTTTGAAATGGCTGGCTAAAATTCCAGACAGCATGAATAAGTTTTTAAAAATGGAAGCGGATAAAGAAAGCGGTTTCTGGATCCGCCTCTGGCATAAGGCTAATGTTTTATTAGAGGCTGTTGTTAAAGGCGCTGAAAAAGAGAGGGACTCAAGTTCCTGTGGTTTTGTTATTGGCGAAAAATTAGGGGATAGCAGTAATCCTATAAAAGCGGATATAAATATTGACCAGGTTGAAAAATCAGATGTGGTTATGTCTAGTAATAGGATTGGGGGAGGAGTTTATTTTGACTACTTAGAAAATGATATACCATTTCATGATGGAAATTATTTTGATTATGTTTTTGTTGGGCCTAAAGGAAAAAACGCGTTTGCTGATGTTGCTAATGACCAAAAAGCATTGCGGGCAATATTGGATAACAAACCAGAGACAATTAGAAGAATTATAGAGGCGTATGGCGGGGCAAAAAATGTTCCTCTGGGAATATTAGCCAGGCGGCGGAATAAAGAAATAATAGAGGCATGGATAAAGGCAGGCATGCCTGTTGAGACAGAGGATTTTGATGAGATGATGAGAAAAGTTGAGCAGAGCCCAACAGGGATGTATATTAACGGCGGTATAGTTTTAATAAATCACGGAGATTTAGATCTAGCTATAAGAGGGCTTATTTCAGGAAAAATTCAGGTGCTTATGGGCGCAGGCAGAGCCTCTGAAGCAAAAGCCATGGCAAAACTGGCAAAGTGTATTGGAGGCAGGTTCTTTGGCAGGTTCTGTAACGATAATCTAAAGACAGATTTTACCGATAAAGAGCAGGGGTATATGAGGCAGTGCGGGATAGTCCGGCCCGGCACAGAGAAGAAAGGGCAGTTACCTTGGGATAAAGTATTTACTGAAGATGATTTATGCGGCGATGGCGATATTGTGATTTATTACGCGGGAATAAGAGATAGTCTATTTATGCCGGAGTTAAAAGGGCCTTATGTGGATAAGAAAACAGGGGATGTAATAGTATGCGTGCTAAAACTTACCCGCGCAGGCAGGCCGAGGATTTATCGTGTTAGGTATGAAACTAGGATATCCTGTTTAAATAAAGAAATAGCCGCGCTTGAGCAATCATTAGAGGAATATGAGCGAAGATTAAAAAAAGAAAATATTTCAGGAGATGAATTCTATGAAAGAGAGCGGTTATGGCGTGAATTTGGAATTTTAGATCAGGCCCTTACAGAGGAACAGATGATAGCTTTGATGGTGAATAAACTAAGCGATAGCCTGTACAACAGGGCAAAGGCCTGGGATGAATTTGGCGAGTTTAATAAAGCGCTAGAGGATATTGACGCGGCTTATCCATTGCTTCCAGAAAGAGATAAATACCCGCGCAAGAAATATAGGAAGGCAAGGAATTTTTTCTTGGGCATGAATACTTTGACAGCGGCTCCTAAGCATGCCAAGAGAAAGGCTTTAAAATGGTTTTATAGGGCTTTAGATTTGAGAAATAAAGGCGGGCTTATTAATCCCGCGGAGATGATAAAAAAGCTTAAATTTTACCTGCTCAATTTAGAAATCCCTATAAGGTATCTATTTGGCAATTATTTTATGGAGATTTCTCCACAGGCAAGAGAAAGAATTATAAAAGACGCCGAGTGTTATAACAAATTAAATAACCAGCTGTTAGGGGTATATAGATATTTCCCCGCGGCAAAAGAGAGGGATAAATTAGGAAAGCGTTTAGCGGAGTTAAACAGAAAATATTATACAGCGGTTATTAAAGATTGGAATAACCTGCTGGAAGACGTTAGGGCTTTTGATAATCAGCGTTTTTATTATAATCTGGGGATTAAATATATGGAAATGCAGCTGGTATTTTCAGAGTTGGGCTATAGTGAAAAAGCCTTTGATTTTCTTTTACACGCAGTCAGTTGGTTTAAGACTATCCCTAAGGTGCGCTGGGGGATTCTTCCGGTTCAGGCACAGTTGAAGGTGGCGCAAGAATACGAAAAGACAGGGCTGTTAAATCACGCGAAAGATGCCTATGCTGAGCTGCTTTATTTAGAGCGGTTTATGCCGATTATGCAAGGGCCCTGCAATGCTTCTGTTAATGAGATGAGAGAGAATAGGTGGGAGGTGCGCGGTTTTATTAAACAGGCTTTTTACGCGTATTTAAAAATCATTTTAGCGGAATCAGGAAGAGGCGCTGTTCAAATAGAAAAAACCATAGGCACGTTGAAACAGATGGTATGTGATTTTGGAGGGAATTATGAAGAACTTTATATAGATAAAGATGGAAGAATAATATTAACTTTAGACTATTATATATCTGTTGCAAAACTACAACTTGAGAGAGTTTATCTCTCTTACTGTGTAAATAAAAAAGGGAAGAAAGACTTTTTAGGCCTAAGAGCTAGTGAGGAAACATTGTTAAGAACTAAAAATAACATAACTATAGAAAGACAATATCGTATATGTATACTTGAAATAATTCGAGAGGCACGTAGAAGAAGGGAGGTGGACAGAGCGGAAAGAAGAATATATAAAAAAACATCCAGAATAAGCAGTTCAATAGGCTCAGCCAATAATATTGTACAAGAAGGGCTTGGTGAATATCCCCCAGCCTATGCCTATCCTGTGTTTTTATCTTCGCAGGGCAAAAAACAAAAACAGGCTATTGAACGATATGGTAGGCAAGATTTAGCAAAGGCATACTTGCGGAGAATCAGCTTAAAAAATGGCCAGCAGTGGATATACGAGGTATTGGATAATCATAAGTTAGCAGAAAATTTATCAAAAGAAGAACTAGAAAGGTTTCTCTCTCTGGTTAAATTAATCACGCAACGATTAAATAAAGACGGCAATCAATTGAAAAAGTTTTATCTGATAGCCAGCGGCTGGAGAAAATCTCTTGTAGATAAACAGGGCAATATTAGTATAGCCGCCTTAGAGATTAATAAACAGGGAATCTGTCTTGTAATTCATCCTATGTATTTTAAATTAAAATTAAAAAAAGATAACGCATTAATAAGAGATATTTACATCCGGTTAATAAACGCAGGCATAGGGCAGGTTAGTAATAAAAAAATAAGAGAATTAAGTTATATGTGTTTTGGTTTGGATAGACTGCATCTTTTTGGGTTCTTAAAGATAACCGGCAGAAAGGACCTCTTTTTAGATGAACAAGAACTGCGAAGTTTAGAGTTTATTAATGCCGCGGGAGTTATCGCGCCCGCGCAAAAGCTGATAGAGCTTATCTTTTGTCAGGATAAAACTGAATTAGAGAATATAGTGAATCAGCTTTTAGAATTAAAACATACAGATGAAGGGGAGATAGCTTTATTAGTAAAGGTTTTGGCTTTTTGCCCGAATCAACAAGCAGTGTCTTACAGCCGGAAGCTTCTTTTACAAAAAACACTAAGCGATAATAACTGCCATCCAGTAGCCAGATTACTGGTTCTTGGTTTAGGCCAGCCCGCGGTTGAAGAGTTATTTTTAATATTAGCAAAAAAATCATCTTCTGACCAAGATGTTACCGGGCCGTTAATTAAAGCGCTGTATAATAAAGACCGAAAGATCAGCCAGGGCGCAAGGCAGGTCCTTCTAATAATACCGTCCTTATTTGAATCGGATAGAAAGGCTTTTAGAAAAATTCTTGAGCCGGGTAAAAGAGCCTTAGTTAATAATTCAGACCCTGAGCCGGTCAAACAACTTTTTTTAGAGATGTTTGAATTCTATCCTGGGAGTAAGAGGTTTGTTTCTAAGGACCCGCAGATAAACACGTTTTTCAGTAGAAAGCCTTTAATCACAGCAAGACAAACAGACTGTGTCGTAATTACTAAAAGTGTCATTGCGAGCTCTCCTGTTTTCTTGCGAAAGCAAGAAGGGGGGCGCGTAATGACACAAAATGTAATTGTGACACAGTCTAAAAGAGGAGAGGTTTATAATAGGCATGTTTTTTCTTCCGCGGTAAATGGGCTTCAAGAGATAATAAATTATTTAAATAGAAAGCCAGGGATGAGAAATACAATTTTAAATTATATTAAGCATCAGGCAGAGGTGGAAGCTAATATTTATTTAGCCCAAAAGAGCATGGATTTAATTCAAAAATATCCGCGGGAAGCAGATAAACTACGAAATTGTGCTGATTATCTGATAAAGCGTGCCGAGGCATTAGGGACTGGAGATGTTGATACTTATTGCCGGATAGTTGAATTTTATATGCGCCAGCCATCTGCTGATATAGAGAAAGCAGCTGATTATATGTTGATTTGTGGAGGGCTGGCAGCTTCTGAAGAAATGCCCCAAGTGAATCTTTCAGAGAGAGTTGAGGCGTTATATAAACAATGCTTAAACCCTGATTTTTTAACTGCTTCAGAAAAGGTTTATTTTGATTGTTTTAGCAGTTATTGTGAATATCTGATGGAACTAAAAGAATACGAGAAGATTCTGTCATATATCGCAGAGTTAGAGGAAATACTGCCTCAAAATAACCGGTATTTAGATTCATTTATCCCTTATGTGCGCGCACTGGTATTATCGCAGCAGGAAAAATATGAGCAGGCTATGGTTTTTTATAGCCGGGTTAAAATAGAGGACCTTAGCGGAATTTTTCCGGGGATTGGTTATTATAATCTAGGTTGTGGTTGCTTTAACACAGAGCAATATAAACAGGCAAAGGGATATTTTGAACAGGCATTAGAGCTATATTGGCCTCTTAGTTTAGAAGAACATAATAAGAGACAGAATGTTTTATGGGGAGCCGGTAAAGGGATAATTGAGGTTGATTTACAAGAGGGCGATTTTTCAGCCGCGCTTCGGTTTTATAAACAGCATTTTTCCGCGCTTTCTGCCTATCCGGAAATAGTTTCGATCATAGCACAGGCTTCAGATGAGAATAAACAGCTGCTTAAAAATGAAAGACAAGCGGATTTATTTGAGACTGCCGGTATTAACTATAGCCTAACCAGCCAGAGAGATAAATTAAGGAAAACAGATTATTGCCTCAGGCAGGCTATAATATTATGTGAAAAAGATGATGCGCTTGAAGATTTAACGCGGCTGTTATATAAACTGGCTTTAATCCATTTAGAGAATAAGAGTTATGAGCAGAGCCAGGGCTATTTTCTGCGCGCGCTGGATATGCTGGAGGTTTTAAGAAGCCAAAAAAGAGAGATTCCCGCCAGTATAAATCCAGCTGATTTTTTTCACAAGCTGGGAGAGGTTTTTTATCGCGCGGGCATAAGCAGTAATAATAATGGAAGCAATATGGAGTGTTTTGTCTTAGCAATAGAGTATTGGCACAGGGCAGTGGATGAATTGGGCCCACAGCCGCAGGAAGATAATAGTAAGCTTAAAAAGGCATTGATATATTTTGATTTAGCCAAACTTCAGACAGCACTAGGCCTTTATTATATTGACCATGAGCGGATTATACAGTATTTTTCCGAGGCCATAAGCCTGTTGTCAGGCCGGGCTGAGTATTCAGAAATTATTATACAATCCTACAAGTTATTGTCAGCTATTTATAATGATTTAGAATTACCGGATCTCGCGTTATCCTGCCTTAATAAATTAGAAGAATTAGGCTATAAAACAAAATTTTTCGCGCTAAATTTATTATTGATGCGCTGTAGAAATTCGCATAATAAAAGTATAAAGCAGGCAGAGGAATTATTATCAGAGATAGATTCCTTAATCCCTGCTCAGTTTGTTTTGATTAAAGCAGAGGTGTTGTTATCTCAAGGCGACCCGCGGCAGGCCGCGGAGGTTTTGCGTAAAGCAACCCTTGATTATCAGGGAACAGAAGATATTTATGAAATTTTTAGGAGGTTGATATATATCTATAGGGTAGAAATTAAGGATTCAGAGAAGGCTTTAGCAGAGGCAGAGCGCTTATTAGAATGTATCCTGCGGGATACCGGCCTGTCAGGGCATGAAGAAATTGCCCCTGTTCGTATTCCATTGGCGCTTTTTGCAGAAATGGTATCCGCGTTGTTATTTATTGGCCAGATATGTTCAGAGGCAGGCATAGCACGGGAAAAATCTATTTTATGTTTAAGAAAGGCAGTTTCTTTCTTTGTTTATCCTAAGGCTATATATTATTTAGTAACGCAGTTGCTGCGTTTGGCTGAACGGGCGCCTGTGAATCACATAGAAGAGGTATTAAATAAAGCAATGCAGCTGTTAAGAATAGGACTGGAAACAGAAGCTGAAAAAGAGATTCAAATGCCTGAAGAACAAGATGCAACTGATACGGGAATACTGGCTTTACAGCCGCGGGAGTTAAAGCAGTTGATTGTTGAAAGCGGTTTTCCTGATAAGGAGTTTTTGTTTATTAAGCTGATGATCGCCTGTTATTTAAAGAGAGAAATTTTACCTGGATACTGGCAGGAGTATATAAGTATTATACTTGAGGTTAATCCCGAAGGCACGGATCTCTATCAGAATATATTCTTTGAGATTGAGCCTCAGCATCGAAAATATGCCTATAAGAGATGTATTGTAGATAGACATCCAAAGACGGCAAATAAAATCACCCGGGCCTTTATTAGCGTTGCCTGTGAGCAGATAGAGGTTGATAGATTAATGATTGCTAGAGTATTGATAGATAGCCTGCCGGATAATATCAGTGCTGTATTTAAGGAAGATGGAATATCCGGGATGCTTAGTCTTAAGCCAGAAGAAAAAAGATTAGCCTTGCGTATTTTTGGGATAATAGGCGCTTTTGGGCTTGGTGAGTATCTGACTTTATTAGAAAAATTTGCTAATTTACAAATTACAAAAAAAGATGAATTGTTTAGAGAAAAATTATTAAAGCAGACTTTATTTTCTATACGCCAAATAGGCAGTGATCAGGCAATCAGGTTTCTAGAAGATTTTATTCAGTCTCGTCATAAGAAAGTCCAAAATAGAATACAACCAGATATATCTGTTCAAGCGCGATTGGCTCAGGGAGATAAAACTGAACAAAAAGTAAACCATAGAGAGGATTTTCCGCGGATAATTACAGGCTTTCTGCAAACTATTAGTGATAACCGCGGTAAGATACCACAGGCAGCAGAGGATTTAGCAGAGGCTGTTGTTATGGCAGGCAGGTTAGGGGTTGAAATTAAGCAATACTTAGGTCAATTACATGCTTCTCAAGAAGCAGTAATACTGGATTTTATTAACAGCCAGATTCAACAACTGGAAACACTAAGGAATCAGCTGGGAATACATAGAGTCTTTGCGGTATGTTTGAGGGATAACTTTATTAATGTGGCAATCCTGCCTTTTTGCGATAATTCGTGGTTGTTGAAGAGAGTGGAACAGATTAAAACAGGCCTGTCTCAGCAGGCAGGAGCATTTTTAAAAATAAAAGATGATATTCTTGGGCAGATAGGCCAGGCTAAACA
>JBDRLG010000166.1:0-2247 GCA_043813255.1 Candidatus Omnitrophota bacterium | reverse complement strand
TTGTAAAGATGCCGCGTGATGTTTTGTTAATAAAATTGGGTAAACTTTTTTAAATAGCCAGATAAAAACTTGTAAAGGCGGAGATTCACGATGGAACTATTCGATAGAATTAAAAACCATAGAATAGGTGTTTTTGCCGGGGGTAATTCAAATGAACGCGAAATTAGCCTTAAAAGCGGAATCGCTGTTTTTGAAGTTTTGAGAGAGGCTGGGTTGAATTGTGAATTTTTTGATGTTGATGAAAATACTTTGGAAGAGCTAATAGCCCGGATTGATATTGACGTTGCGTTTATTGCTTTACATGGAAGGCTTGGCGAAGACGGAACAATACAGCAGTTATTCGAGAATAGGAAAATTCCATATACGGGGTCAGGGCCTGAAGCTTCGGCGCTGGCTTTGGATAAAATAGTTTCCAAAAAGAAATTTAAAGAAGTTGATTTAGCTGTTCCGGAACACATTATTGTTAGAGAACAAGATAATGTGTTAATGTTGGATATCGAGTATCCCTGTATTATTAAACCGCGATATGAAGGGTCAAGTGTCGGGCTTTCTGTGGTTTTATCAAAAGATGGTTTTTGTGATTCAATTAAAAATACGTTTCAATTCGGGAAAGAGGCTATACTGGAAAAATTTATTTTTGGAAAAGAATTGACGGTTGGTATTTTAAATGAGGAAGCTTTACCTGTGATTGAAGTGATTACGTCAAGCGGTATATATGATTTTTACGCAAAATATAAATCAGATGAAACCCGATATATTGTTCCCGCTGATTTAAACGATGAATGCTGTAAAAGGGTGAAAGAGACAGCGATTAAAGCTCATAAAATTCTGGGGTGTTGTCATTTTTCAAGAGTAGATTTAATCCTGTCCGAAGATGGATCAATATTTGTTTTGGAGGTTAATACGATTCCAGGGCTGACCCAAAGAAGTTTATTGCCGCTTGCCGCGAAAGCCGCGGGTTTGGATTTTTTTAATTTATGTGCTAATATGCTTATTGGGGCAGTGGATAAAGAGTCTTTGTTATTGGATTAAGGGTATTTTAACCGTAAATTATAAGGAGGGCTAGTGGCAAGACAGGGCGGTTCAAAGCGAGCTAAAAAGAAAGTTTATTCTGAAAACTTCATAAATGAAAAAATGTTTTTAGGCAAAGTTGTGTTAGTAATAGCTGTGATTCTAGGTCTATTGATTGGTGTTAGTTTCGTTATACGCCATTATTTTTGCAATAATGAGATTTTTAACATAAAATAAATTTCTGTGAATAAAAATCCGAATAATGTATTTGAGTTTGATGCAAATAAACTTAACGAATTATATTTGGGCCGAAACATTTTTACGATCAATTTAAATCAGGCCGAAATATTTTTAAAAAACAATTTTCCGCAGTTTAAAGAAGTTGAAGTTAGAAAAATTTTTCCCAATATAATGGAGCTTAATGTTGTCAGTAGGATACCAATCGCGAAGATTGATTTTGGCGATATAGTAATTGACGAAGAGGGAGTTGTTCTTGCGGTAGGAGAAAATACGGAGAATTTGATAACCATAAAAGGGTTGAAGTTTTTTCTTAATATGCCGGAAGTGGGCAAAAAAATAGACAGTAAAGTTTTAAACCGGGCTTTACTTTTGCTTAGAGGTTTAAAGCGAGAAATAGCAATGGAAACAACCAGTGTAGATTTTGTTGATGTTTCTGATCGTAATAATGTTATATTGAATATTGCGGCCGTGGAAGTGAAAATTGGGAAAAATGATTTCGTGCGTAAAATTAATGCGTTAAAAGAAATACTAAATGATCCGAATATGAATGTGCGGGATTTGAGGTATATAGATCTTAGGTTTGAAGACGCGGTTATTTCTTTTAAATAGCGCGTTTCTGACTCCAACTAAAAAGTACATAATGTTTTCGTAATTTAGGTTATTGTGTTTATGGATGGGTTGAATGATGAATAAATATTTCGCGGCAATTGATATAAAATCGGATGAGATCAGTGCAGTCGCGTCAAGATGGCGAGATTCTGGAGCATGTGTATTGGAAGGGTTTTGTAGGGTAAGGTGTAAAGGTTTTAAAAAAGGCATGGTTGCTGATGCCGCGGAAGCCGCTAATTCAATTGCGACGGTTTTAGATAAACTAATGCGTAAAACCGGTAAGAATATTCAAAATGTATATGCAACAATAAGTTCTGAATCTGTAAATGTTATGCCTTCTTCAGGTGTTGTTTTGCTTTCAAAATATGGAAGAGAGGTTACGGAGAC
>JBDRLG010000165.1:0-5521 GCA_043813255.1 Candidatus Omnitrophota bacterium | reverse complement strand
TTCTGACTAATTATTTTTTCCAAGCTCGCAGTTGATTCCTCCTCTAATTTTTCCAAAGCCATTTCACAAGCGCAAATAATAGGTGTAAAAAATTTATTTCTCATATCATACGGCTCTAAACTTTCCCGCCAATAACTCAATGAACAAGGTAAACCTGCTCCAGAAGGATTATATAAGAGCGTATTTAACAGATAACTGATTGAAGGATCTCTCTCTATAAGTTCCGGCCCAGTCATTTTGTTCTCAAACCTTTGAATCTCACTAAAAATCCTTTGGAAATTTTCTGTCTGTTCTTTTTTCTCTCTAATATTTTCTAACCAAGGGCTTAGTTTATCTAAAGTCTCTCTGCTCATCTTAACAAAACCTCTAATAGCCTTTAATATTGGCCCTTTCGCGATATCTATTACCTCAATAGAATTATTTTCCGCATACGTATCCGCTGGAAGCAACTTCTCTTTTACAGATAAAGGCTGTAATACTGAAGATGCCTTTATCTTTGGGACTCGAACCCCTAATTTACGGTAGACTTTTTTTACTACCTTACTATAAGTTTCACTAATTACTCTATTCGTCGGAAACTTTTTATTTCTTCCGTATCTTTCTCCAAATAATTTATTCAATAATTTAACTGCTGTTTTTTGATCAATATTCCTGGTGAAATACTTTAATCTCCTTACCCGATGAAGATTCAGGCTTGGAATTATATTATACCCTCGATCCAAAAGGGCTATAATTAATGGTATCATTGCTTCAAAATTAACCAGTTCTCCACATATACCTATATAGACAACATTAGGATATCTGGACGCGATCTTACAAACAGCTATTATTGCTCTTAGTACAGAATCATATAAAAGATAAGTATGCTGTAAAACACCTGTTTCCCTGTCATACCCAACGAGCCAAGCAGTAAGGTCATTAGTCCCTATGCTAATATAAATAGGCTCATCAGAAATAACTAAAAACGCGGATATTATCTCTGATAAATCTGCTATTGCCCCTGGTGTTTCTACAGTTATTCCAAATGTATCTAAGAACTCTATGCCGGATTTTACTTCCGGTAGATGCGACAAGTCTAACTTGATCTGCTCTATAAAATATCCAAGAATAATAACTTGATCTACGTTATTAACCTGGGGAAAACTTGCGACTAAGATACATCTATTTCTTTCTCCTTCTTCTTGAAGTTTAGCATTCAATCTGTATTCAACTATTCCTATGGCGCGCAGGAATCTTGATAAAATCCCTCTACCTTCCTGCGTGTTCAATAACCACTCTATTCCCTCCAGTTCAGAATCTGTCCTGACACTGGGCATCTTGACATTATATTTATCTTTATCCGGCAGGCGCAATATTATAGAGATTTTTTCCCTGTCCGGATAATCTTTAGATCTATTATTACACTCAAGCAAAAGCTGATAAAGTATCTCTGCTATAACCTCGGCGTCAGCATTTAAACAATCTTCAAAATAAAATTCAGCGCGAATCAAGCCATAGCCTTCTAATCCGCCATCAAGAATCTCCTGAATAGATTTCAGCGTATCTTTTCTTCTATCAAGATTAACAGCCATTGGTATTTTTATTCTCTGTTCTGGCTTAGGTTCGTTTGTTTCCGCGGGTTTAAACTTTTCTCTTTGGGCCTGTAATAATACATTTTGAAAGGATCTATTATATTCTATATATGCCTTTTCTGTCTTATTTGTAGGATTAACAATTAATACCCCCTGTTCCACATCCACAATAACTTTCTCTGAACCTTTAATATTTTTAAACGCTGTTTCTCCTAAAGCTCCTGTCAAATGAGCTCCGGGTAAAACACACGCCTGTGCTTCACGCGCGAGGATTGCCGCATGCGCTGATTGAGTGCCTTTTTCCGGGCAAAAGGTACATGACTTATATAAGTTTACCATAAACGCTATTACAGCCGGCGTCATCTCCTGCATAAATATTACAGCGTGATTCTTCTCACTACCCATGTCCTGCAATAACTCCGGATTTTTCAAAGCAGCCAATATAATAACTAAATCCCCCACGAATTCCGCTTTGGATGCTAATATTTTCTTATCCGCCTGGCCCGCATCCCTGGCCTGCTCTATTTTACGGATTTCATTATCAAAAATTGTCTTAACAGCTCCTATAGCGCTTAATTTACCTTTTTTCACGCTTAAATTTGCTGGCGCCTCAGCCTGGCCTTCTATTAGTTCTGATTCACCTATAATTGCCTCTGCTTTTTGCTTAAATCCTTCTAAGAACAACTTAGAAACGTCTATGACCTTTGCGCCTTCCTCAGAAATAAGTGTATGATCTGATTTATTCAGGATATTTAGCACTTTATTTGTTATCCCGGAAAGTTTACGCCTCTCCGCTTCAATATCATCTTGGGGGCCCATATACATTTGATCAGGCCTAACAGAATCATCCAATTTTACTGCTGTGCCTATGTTCACATCCCCATAAAAAGGATTGCCGTAATAATATGTCTCTTTTCCAGGGACTGATATACCAGCTGTCTCCCCTAGAACAAACATCCCTGCTGCTAAGGCTGTTGGTATTCCCAAAATCTCTGCAAATGAAGGACTAGAGGCAAATATCCCTGCTCTAGTTGCCACACAAGCGCCAAGAACTGCCGGTTCATAACTTACAACCGGCTCTAGAGGGCTGCTGGATACAGTTAAAATATCTGGTACCTGTGAAACCAGGCTATATTCCGATGAATATTTACCTTTTTTCTCTAGCATTCGCCAGATACTTCGATTGCCAAAAGCCATAAATAACTCTGTTAATTCCTGCATATTACAGCCTAGAGCAACCGCATTAAGTTTGTCAAAATCGATATTTACACGCTGATATTCATCCATTGAATTAAACATTATAGAAGTTAACATTGCCCGCACTAAAAATAGTTTTTCTATTTTAATGTATTCTTTTCCTTCTATATGTTGTCTTATTATTTCCTGCAGTAACTTATCGTAGAGAGCAAACTTTTGCCCTCCTATAAACAGGGAATAGACTTTATTATCCCCGGCAATTAATCTAGTCATGTAATGATGCAGAGATCCCCGAATAATTAAAACTTTGTGATTTGCTGTTTTATTGCCCGCGTTATTAATATCTTGAAGCAAAGCCTGATCTCTGTTTTTACACATATCTGCAAACAAAACCATCTGTTTCTTATAATTCTCTAAAGCCTTATCCAGATTCTTTTCCTGTAAAGCTTGTATTCCTAGTAATCCATATCTTTTAATCTCTAATAAATTATTTAGATTAACTAAATAAGGCTCTCCTAAAATAACCTTTTTTGAGTCATAGAGTAATTTATAGAGAATTAAATCCAAATCTGGAAAAGGAAGCTCACCATCAGCCTTTATTATATTCAAAACATCTTCAGGCGTTGCTTTCCCCTCAGATAATCGCTGCCAAAGGTCCATGTACTTATCCAAGTTAGGTTGTTCAATACAAACTATATCTGCCTGGTTAATTTTTCTCCTTATTAGCTCTTGAACTGATTTAAGCTTTCTTAACCGGTGATATTCAAATAAAAATGTATATTCCACTGAGCTGGAAATATTACCAGCTGTAATGGAGAAGCCTGCGGGGGTCATCCCTTGGAGGTGTGGGACCGCAGGCTCTGCTCCATTAACAACAATAGCCGCTATCTCATCTTCTCCTGCCACGGAAGAACAAGAAATCTGCGGCTTGGTTTGTAATTTAGGTTCTTTATTTGATAGGATAGAACTTAACCTTAAATTTAATGGATGAATAGCCTCTCCTAAAGGCGGGCTGCGTCCACTATGGAGTACTATAGGATCATTAGCTGGATTTCTATTAAATAAACTTCTAACTATTCCGCCTAACTTGGGAATAGTTAATCTCTGCCTACTGCCGATTATTCCTACTAGACTACCAATTCTGCTATTCTCCGCATCAACAACATCTATTATTTGATTGACTGCTGAAGAAGCTCCTCTTTCTGATTGTATCTCTCTAATTCTTGCCTGCTCTGCTTTTAAACTACTATATTTATCCTGCAGGCGAGACACTAATTCTTTAGCCTTGGCTTTAGCTATTTGAGCTATTTGATACCTTTCAGTTGCTTTGTCAGCTTTTGTTATTGCTTTCTTATACGCGTACTCTGTTGCATACACATTCTGATTTTTCTCTTTTGCATTATCATCTCTCTTTTTTGCATTCTTTAAATTTGCCTGCCTCCTATCAGAGACTATTTCTGATCTTGCTGTCTGTTTTTCTATCTTTACTAATTTTTTCTTGGCCTGCTCTAAATGAAGAACAACTGCTTCTAAAGTATGTTCTACTGCCTCTAAATCTTGTTTCAAAGATGGATTTTCATCATCAATATTACTATCGCCTTTTTCCTGCTCTCCAACATCACTGCTATCTTCTTTCTCCACGGGTAAATCAGGTTCTACTTCTACTGATTCAGCTGATAAATCATTATCTAGGACAACTGGTATTGCTTTTATCGCTTTATCCGCGGCATCATTTATTTCCTTTAACAACTCTGCTCTCAAACTGTCCAAATCTTCTATTGTCAAAAGTCTTGATGCATTAACCATCTCTATCAATTCCAACCGGCGGTTGTTTATTGACTCTACATCCTCTAAACCATCAAAATTAATCTCTGCTTCTATTGCCTGCCTCTCCTGCTCTGCGAATCTCTTAGAATCTACCGCCTCTTCTGCTTCAGCCTGCTCTGGCTTAGTATTTTTATTCTTCTTGAGATCCTCTATCTGTGCAATTAAATTCTCATATTCAACCCCCAGTTGAGTTATCTTTTCTTTAGCTTTCTCTAAAGCTAACTGGTTTTCTTGATGCCTGTTACTTAGCTTCTCTGCTTTTTTGACTGCTCTATTATATCTAACATTCGCTATTTTAGCTGTTATCTTATTCTTTGGGTCATTTAATCTTCCCTCTGCTTTTTCTAAAGCCGCCTTTGCTTCCCCATAGGCTCTTGCTGATTTTTCTGTCTCTTTTTCTATCTTCGCTAATTCTTTCTTTGCCTGCTCCAATTCAGAAATAAGCGCCTCTAACTTATGCTGTGTTGTCTGTAAGTCTTGATTCAAAACTGTATCTTCTGTTTCCCCCGCTTTATCTTCTTGCTGCTTATTATCTAACGCTTTATGGATTCTCTTTACTTTCCACCATTCATAAACCCGGATAACTATAAGGCCTGTTATTGCTATTATCGCTATGGTTGCCAGCGGATGTAACCACATCCAATTCCAAATACCTGCTAAAAATCCCGGCATTGCGGCTGATTGAGCCGCTGTTGCTGTTGGCATTGTCGCTGCTACTGTCCCTGCTGTCTCTGCGACTGCCGTTGTGCCTAAACCAGGTGTTGTCTGCACGGCTGTAGTTCCTATTCCTGCTGCTGCCGGCGTTACGGTTACGGCACTGCCTTCTCCAACCGCCTTTATTCCCGCTAAGGCGTTCTTCACTGATATAGGTAAATTAAGCCCTTTTAAATTAATTACTTCTCCTGCCTTGATAAAACCAGGATTGG
>JBDRLG010000164.1:0-2864 GCA_043813255.1 Candidatus Omnitrophota bacterium | reverse complement strand
TTTTCTATTTTATTGTCTTTTTCTTCAGAAACTACTTTCCAATTCTGATTGCTCAAATCTAACGCTTGTATATTTCCATCTTTATCTGTCCTGCCGAATTTAACAACACCGGGAAGATTATTCTTTAAATCAGCGGATAATGTCTCAGCGGATTTATCAAAACCGCTTACCTGAAAAACATCCTGCCCTGAATCCGCCCGCTGATTAATAAACTCCACTTCTTTAACTCCGGCGATATCGCCGAATTGAGAAGGAGTATCCCCCATGTAATTCAAAGGGATTATTCCGCCCTCTGCTCCAAATTTATAAGAAGCCATGCTCCTGCCGCTTAAAGGAATAGAAACAAGGCTGTTCTCTTTGCCATGTAAAAACACTGTGCCTAATTCTTCACTGGAGAAATTAAGGTTGCCTAAACTGAATTTTCCGCCTTCCTGTTTTAACTTTATTTCATACGAGCCTTTCGGCAAACGCACCCAATCCCGGTAAATAACATCAGCAAAGGTTATTTTATTAACTAAAGAAGCCATGCCCTGTTTATTTCTTGAACCGGCATCAGTTTCTTTTTTCTCGCCTTCAACAACATCCATCCCTCTGTCTAAATCAAGGCGCGGGCTGCCGGAATCAGTGGTATCCTGATATGGCAGATGATAAATAAATCCCGCCTTTAAAGCGTCAACCTGTATACCTGAAATATTGTATCCTGCCTGATCCTGCCCGATTAAAGCGAAAGGAACTTTCGCTCCTATTTTTTCGCCGGTATTCAACTGCCCCGTTAAAAACCGTTCTTTATCAAAATCATTAATTAAATACCCGCCTATTTCTTCTTCCAATAATTTACTATCTATACCGCTTAAACTATAACCTAATTTTTCCAAATTCTTTATTTTTCCGCCCACTACTGTTGGAGCACTGTCAAACCCTTTGCGGGCTAAAGCCTTAAAAACAATATCCCCGCCGTCATAAGCCGCTTCAACTTTTTCGCTGACAACTTTTTTTCCAAGAACATATATAGGTTCTGTGAATTTGGCAAATGGAATATCAAACAATAAAAAGCCTTTATTAATTTCCCATCCGCGGCCGTCTAAGGTCCCGTTATTTATATAAAGATTGTCTGCCGCTCTGATACCTTCAACATCACGCGCGTCCAAAGCAGTCTGGCCGTTTTTAGTCTTTTCTGCGGCTGTTTTTACTTCTTCCGGAAGATTAAATTTAACTCCCTGCCGCTCAGGGAAAAGTTTATACATCCATTCCGCGGCAACAGGCTCTTCATCCTTAACAATAAGCGCGGATTCAACATGTTCCCCAACTTTTACTAACCCCGCCTCATAAGCCTTATTACCTTCTAATCCCGGAGTTTCTCTTACTCCCTTATTTACCTCAATATATTTCTTTGAAGGGCCTTTTTGAACATCCTGTTTATTATCTTCTTTTGATTTTTCATCTGCCTGTTTAGATGATGGCTGTTTATTGTTATCTGAAGCGAAGCTTAAAATAACATCATTTTCATTTTTGACATCAAAACCTAATACTCTTACCCCTTTATACCAATCCAGAACATTCCCCTGTTTTATTGAATGAAGTATGCCGGATGTTGAATCCTTACCTATATTAAAGGGCTTCTGGATTTGTATACTGCCTTGTTTTAAAATAGAAAAATTAACATCATTTAATATATCCTGATTAATCCGTTTATCTTTAATCAAAGCGCCATCCGCTTTTGTCTTTATTATAGCCAGATCCGATGTCTTAGCTCCCACAACCACGTTGTAATTCAAATTATCTGTCGCTTTTAAAGGAACAGTTACTGATTTAGCGTGTTTGTTAATTATAAAATCTAACCCCAAATGAGAATCTTTTCCCAAAGAAATTTCCCCCTTGGGATTAAAATGAACTGTGCCTTTGCCTAAAAGCACATCCTGAAGAATCTCAATAGAATCATTACTAATAAGATCCTGCGCAAGTTTCGAATTAGAGACACCGCGCGCTTTTTGTTCAGTAAATCCCAAAACCTGCCAATTGGCATTACGCTTTAAAAATGTATCCGCCCTAAAATAAGGAATAAATTCTCCATTCTCCGCGAAGAAATTAACAGGGCTGTATAATTTGCCTTTTGCTAAAGCATAATCCCCTTTTACCGTAGCATCTACTTCCAGATTAGATACAACATCTCCTAACTGCTTCTTCTCTGCCAGAGCCGATATTCTCTTGGATAAATCGTCTTCCTGCGGCTGGTCTTTTTTCTCCTGCTGTTTAGCCAATTTCTTCTGCACGCTCAGATCTTTTACATCCTCTCCCAAAAACGCGACATTATCTTTAAATTTCAAATTATTATTTTGCTTGGAAAAAACCTGAATACTATTATCAATTATTTGAGAATAATAAGGCCGGCTAGTTTTATTAATTACAGGCGCGATTTCTTCTTTCCACTCAATGCCTTTATCAGTGCCTTGCCCCTGAAAAGAAGCAAAGTTCAATTTTAATTCATTCGTACTATCCTGAATTTTCTGGGTATAAAAACTATCCGCGTTATTTAACGGACTCAAGCGCAAATTATAAAATTTATCCTTACCTAGCCATAAACCGTCTTTATTAACCGCGATAACAGAATCTACCGCCGCGTATCCATAGAGGCCTCTTAAGAAATTATGCCCGCTTTCTTCATTTTTATTAACAGAAGCGTCTAATAAAACCTTATCAAAATCTTTATACTTTAAAACCTCTCCTATTTTCGGCAAAGCCTTTCCTTCCAACATGCCTTGCTTTCCGGAAAAAAGCCCGGCAAACGGGCTGTCCTGTTTTTCTACTGTTAAAGAAATTTCTTGAGGCCTTAAATATTCCCAAGTCATTCCTTTAACTTCGCCGAT
>JBDRLG010000163.1:0-27620 GCA_043813255.1 Candidatus Omnitrophota bacterium | reverse complement strand
AATAGTATTATGTGAAATATTGTTTTTAACGGTGTAGGAAAGTATAAACTTCCTACACCACTGAAAATTTTTAATAGTTATCGCCGAAGGTGATTTTCTTGGTAAAAAGGAGCCTCGGACTTTAGTCCGAGGGGTTCCACTGAAGAATATTCTTCTAAAAGAAACATTCTTATTTGTAATGAAAAAGAGAAGCGGGTTTGCGGGAGGATAGAAGTATTGCCTTGGGAGATTTTTCTGCAGGAACTTTGGCAGGGGAAGATATTCTGATGCAATAATAGCGCGGAATTATCATGAAAACACACATAGAAATAAATGATGATTTTAAATATGCTTTGGAGCTGTTAGAACGCGCCTCGAAACATATCTTTATTACCGGTAAAGCCGGTACGGGTAAATCTACGCTTCTTAATTATTTTCGCGGGGTTACTGCCAAAAAGGCCGTGGTTTTGGCTCCGACAGGAGTCGCGGCGTAAATATCCAAGGCCAGACTGTCCATTCTTTTTTTCGTTTTAGGCCGGATATTACCTTGGAAAAAGTCAAACAGCTAAAATCAAAAAAATCGCGCGATATCTACTGTAAAATAGATATGATTATAATTGATGAAATTTCCATGGTTAGGCCTGACCTGCTTGATTGCGTGGATAAATTTCTGCGGCTTAATGCTAAAGACAAAAAAACGCCTTTTGGAGGGGTTCAGATGGTGTTCTTCGGTGACCTTTATCAGCTGCCTCCGGTTGTATCATATAAAGAGCGCGCTGTGTTCGCGTCACAATATAAAGGCAGTTATTTTTTTGATTCTCAAGTGTTTACTCGCGGCGGGTTTGATATGGAATTTATTGAATTGAACAAAATTTACCGCCAAACAGATAAATTATTTATAGGTTTATTAAATTCTATCAGGAATAACAGCGTTGAGGAGCATCACCTTCAATTGCTTAACAGCCGTTTACAAAAGGACACGCGGCATAACAGCGTTAAGAATTCTATTTATCTGACTACGACTAATAGGCTTGCCGCGCGCATCAATGAAGAGCGCCTTAACCGCCTAAAATCGCGCGGTTATTCATATCAAGGCAGTGTTGAAGGAGATTTCGCTAAAGAACATTTGCCCGCTGATTTTGAATTAAAGATTAAGCCCGGGGCGCAGGTAATGCTTTTAAATAACGATTCTTTTGGCAGGTGGATAAATGGCACTATCGGCTGTGTGGAGCGGATTAAAGAGCAGAAGGGAGAAGAAGACATCATTGAAGTGAGGCTTCCCGGGGGAGAGGTTGAAGATGTCTGTCAATACACTTGGGAGGTGTTTCATTTTCGGTTTAATGAAGGCACCGCGGTTATTGAGTCGGATGTTGTAGGCAGGTTTACGCAATATCCACTTAAGCTCGCCTACGCGGTTACCATTCATAAAAGCCAGGGAAAGACTTTTGATAAGGTTGTTTTAGATATTTCAGACGGAGTCTTTGCCTGCGGCCAGATATATGTGGCATTAAGCAGGTGCCGCTGCCTTGAAGGAATATCGCTGACGCGGCCTATCCAGAAAAAGCATATCTTTGTTGACAGGAAAATTATGGATTTTTTGACCGCGTATCAATATAAAATATCGGAAGAGAATATGCCGTTGAATGAGAAGATAAGGCGGATTGAAGAGGCGATAGATAAAAATAAGAAGCTGGATATAATATATTTAAAGGCCAATGACGAAAAATCCCGTAGAGTAATCCGCCCTCTTTCTGTAGGCACGATGTCTTATCAAGATAAAGAATTTTCCGGCGTTGAAGCGCATTGCTTTAAGCGCAGCGAAACCCGTGTCTTTCGCGTGGATAGGATTTTGGAGATGAAAGAGGCTGAGGATTTTTTTGCCGCGTCTATAGGGGGAGAAAGGTTTTAAGTGAGTCAGGGCGAAAAAAGCACGAAAAATAGAAGCGTTTTCTATTTTGATTGAATTGTCAAAAAATTAAGGAGGCGCGAGTGGGAACTGAAATAGCTTTATTTAGGGGAAAGCAGATTAGAAAAATTTTGCATAATAAAAAGTGGTGGTTTTCGGTTGTGGATGTTGTCGGGGTGCTTACGGATAGCGACAACCCGCGGGATTATTGGTATAAGATGAAGATTAGAGATAAAGAAGAAGCGGGAGTTCAACTGTCGACAATTTGTCGACAGTTGAAATTAGTTGCTCCTGATGGTAAATTACGGGAAACTGATTGTGCAGATACTGAAGGAATGTTGCGTATTATTCAATCAATTCCGTCTCCTAAGGCTGAACCGCTTAAACGCTGGTTGGCTAGGGTTGGCTATGAGAGGATACAGGAAATTGAAAACCCTGAGTTAGCTACTAAACGCACACGTGTATTGTATAAGCTCAAAGGTTATAGCGATGAATGGATTGAAAAACGCATGCGCGGCATTGCTATTCGCGAAGAATTAACCGATGAGTGGCAGAAACGCGGAGCGCAAGAAGAAAAAGATTATGAAATATTGACTGCGGAGGTCTCTAAAGCCGCGTTTGGCGTTACGCCTGTTGAGTATAAAGAACTTAAAGGCCTTAAACGTGAAAATCTGCGCGACCATATGGATGATTTTGAGTTGATATTTACTATGTTGGGAGAACGCGCCACGACAGAGATTCATCGTAATGAAAATTCTCAAGGCGTAAACAAACTTAAAGCGGATGCTCATGCTGGCGGAAGCATTGCCGGTAACGCCCGAAAGGCTTTAGAAAAGCGGCTTAAAAGGCCGATTGTTTCAGGGCATAATTATCTAAAAGTAAAAGAATCTCAAAAAAAGATTAGCGGTTAACGCGCTTCGAGAAGGGGAAATGGATTACTTAAGCTTTTCTGAACAACAGTTGATTAATTTGCTTTCTACCCAAGAAGACCGTTTGTCCTTCGAGGTGGTGAATGAATTTGTGAAGCGGAAAAGTAGTATGGTTAAGCCTCTATCAGATATTGTTTCTGATGATTTCGCATGGATGAGGGATGTTCCGGAATGGTGGGCAGTGGTTCATTCTGTTTTTATTCTTGGCGCTATTGGGGCCGAAGAAACGATTGTGCCTCTTTTGAAGTCTTTACGGCTTGCCTGCGCGCATGACTGTGATTGGGTTACTGAACAGTTTCCGTCTATATTCGCGAGGGTTGGGATTAAGGCGATAAGCGGGCTTAAAATGATAGCTTTGGACTGGACAACAGACTGGTTTACCAGAATCATAGCTATAGAGGCGCTTGCCGCGATAACAATTACGAATTCTGAAGCAGAAAAAGATATTTTCGCGTTTATCGGCGCTATTTTTTCTAACGAAGCTGAAGATAAAGATGTCAGGGCTCATTCAGGTAATATACTGCTTGATTTTCAAAAAGAGGAATTTAAAGCAGTACTTCTTGATTTTGGCAGTAATGAGCGGGAATTAAAAGATAAAAATGCATTTTATAATTTGGTTTTTGATGACGCAGATGTGAAGCGAGCGTTTAATTCTTCAAAGAAAGACATAGATCGATACCAAAGAGACTGGTTGTCTTTTTATGATGAGAATGAAATCAGGCAGAGGCAGGAGAGGTGGAAAGAAGAAGATTCTTGCGAGGATTATAATGAGGATGAGAGTTCTTTATACCCTGAAGATATTCCGTTTACGCGTGATGGCTTAAAAATAGGCCGTAACGATCCCTGCCCCTGCGGCAGCGGGAAAAAATATAAAAAATGCTGCGGGAAATGAGACATTTACCCATACGAAAGACAAGATTGACCTGTAAAAGGTAAAGTGTTAAGATATGTCATTATTCAAACCGCTTTATTTAACCCAAATTATGCATTAGAGAATGGCGAATATAGCTAATCTTTTGGGCTATAAGCAGTTCCAAAAATACTCACCGTACTGTTTAAGTACGCTTCGTATTTTTGTAACTCTTCTATCTCCAAAATCTTAGCCATCTTCATCCATTCCTAATGCACGATTCGGGTTGAAGGCGGATTATTTGGGAGTTAGTATGCGTTTAACCGATAACGAAATTAGGAAATTTATATTGTTGAGACAAAAGGCAGGGAAGATTTAGATGATCCGTTGAAAATTGAGCGGCTCAAGCAGTGGTGTGGTGATGTTAATAGAAATCAGAATATTATAGAGTATTGGTGTTTGTATGTGAGACAGGAAGAATATGATAAATATCGTCCAAGAAATTTTAATGAACTTGCTAAGAATTTTAGGATGTGAAATTAAGAAGATAAAGGTTCCTGAATGAATCCATTTAATTTAATACATAAAGATAAACATAGCAAAGCGCGGCTTGGCAGGGTAGTTACCGCGCATGGAGAGATTGATACCCCTGTTTTTATGCCTGTAGGTACGCAAGGCGTAGTTAAGACTTTGTCGCCCTTAGAGATAGAGCAGGCAGGGGCGCAGATTATGCTTTCAAATGCCTATCATTTATTTTTGCGGCCGGGCACTGAATTGATTAAAAAGGCAGGCGGCTTGCATAAATTTATCAGCTGGAAGAAGCCGATACTTACTGACAGCGGAGGGTATCAGGTTTTTAGTTTGGCGGTATTAAGGAAAATAAATGATGAAGGCGTGGAATTTCAGTCGCATATAGACGGTAAAAAGCATTTTTTGACTCCGGAAAGAGTAGTGCAAATCCAGAGAGATTTTGGTTCGGATATTATGATGCCTTTGGATGAATGTGTGCAGTACCCTTGCGCCAGAGACCATGCTCAGACAGCCATGAAAAGGACTATTGATTGGGCGCGGCGTTCGAAACAGGCTTTTTTTTCTCAGATAGAGCCTGAGGCAGAAAAACGCCAGTTATTATTCGGCATTGTACAAGGAGCGACTTATGATGATATGCGCAGAGATTGCGCGCAGCAACTTGTAGAAATCGGTTTTGACGGATATGCGATAGGGGGAGTTTCTGTTGGAGAACCTCAGGAAATAATATATAATATAGCGCGAGCCGCCTGCGATTGCCTGCCGCAGGAATCCGCGCGTTATCTTATGGGAGTCGGCCTTCCAGAGGATATTGTTAATGCTGTGGAATCTGGAGTGGATATGTTTGATTGCGTGGTCCCTACCCGTTACGGCAGGAACGGCACAGCATTTACCAGTAAAGGCAAAATGGTTATAAGAAATTCGCCTTTTATTGAAGATTTTAAGCCGCTTGACGAGAATTGCGGATGTTATACCTGTAAAAATTTCAGCCGGGCTTTTTTGAGGCATTTATTTAATACGGATGAAATGCTTGGATTAAGGCTGGTTTCTTTGCATAATATGAATTTCTATCTTGAGCTTATGCGTAAAATAAGAGAGGCTATAAAAGAAAAAAGGTTTGTTGAATTTAAAAAAGAGTTTTTGGGTAGTTATGGTGAAAAATAATAATTAGCGTGTAGCGGGTAGTGTTTAGCGTATAGGAAATAATAAAACAAAAACAGATTTTAAACTATATGCTATTCACTAAACGCTATACGCTATAATATGGAGGCTAGGGTGGATAAAATACGGCCGAGAAGCGTAAGTGTTATTGCCTGGATTAATATCGTTTTTGGAATTTCCGGTATTTATAATGTAATACAGATGCCGCGGATATTCAGCGACCCAAAATATCAAAAAATTGCTGAAATAAGCAGTTCTTCTCTGCAGTTATCAATGATTGTAAGCGGTATTTTTAGTGTTTTATTTTTAGCCTCAGGTATAGCAATGTTAAAAGGTTTTAATTGGGGGCGCCTTTTGTATTTAATAGGGGTTGGTATTATGGTTTTGCTTAATTTGTTAAGCCACGGTTTTTCTCCGTTAAGTTTACCTGGTATAATTGTATATATTACTTTTTTTATATTTCTTACAAGGCCGGCCGCTGTTGAATTTTTTAAAGGGCAGGATCAGAATTTAAAATAGCATGCGTATTGATATTATTAGTATATTTCCGAAAATGTTCGCGCCTGTATTGAATGAATCTATAATTAAGCGGGCGGTACATAAAGGCAAGGTTGAAATATATGTCCATGATTTAAGGGATTATTCTTTAGATAAACATCATAAAGTTGATGACCGGCCTTTTGGCGGAGGTTCAGGTATGGTCTTGACGCCTGAACCAATATTTAAAGCAGTGGAAAAAATAAAGTCGGATGTAGGGGGCCCCGCCTTGGCGGGGTCCGTTATAAAACATAAATCAAAAACGATTTTACTCTGCCCTCAGGGGAAAACTTTAACCCAAAAATCCGCAAAAAGGCTGAGTAAATATAAACATCTTATTTTAATCTGTGGGCGTTATGAAGGGGTTGATGAAAGAGTCAGAAAATCCCTTGCGGATGAAGATATTTCTATAGGGGATTATGTTTTAACCGGGGGAGAGCTTCCCGCGATGGTTTTAGTAGATGCTTTGACCCGGCTTATTCCCGGGGTACTAGGTGATAAAAATTCCTTGAAATTTGAGTCATTTGAAGGTAATCTATTAGAGTACCCTCAGTACACTAGGCCTGCTGATTTCAGGAATATGAAGGTTCCTGCAATACTTCTCTCAGGAGACCACAAAAAGATAGAAATTTGGAGACAAAAACAAGCATTAAAAAAGACAAGACAGAAAAGGTCAGATCTGTTATACTGATTAGTCTTAAAACTTATAATCCCGATAAGATTTCTAATATAAAATTCGGGATGATATAGGTACTCATGAAAGGAGAACTACAAAATGGACAAGATGAAGCTTATTGAATCGAAGTTTATTAAAAAAGATATTCCTAAGTTTAATATAGGGGATACTCTGAAAGTTTTTGTTAAAATCCCGGAAGGCCCGGATAAAATACGCCTGCATCCTTTTGAGGGAGTTGTGATTGCCAAAAATGGAGAAGGAGTAAGGGAGAGTTTTACATTAAGAAAAATTTCGTATGGCGAAGGTATTGAGCGCCTTTTTTCTGTTAATTCTCCCAGCATTGAGCGTATTGAAGTTATGCGTTCAGGTGATGTAAAAAGGGCTAAACTTTATTATTTGCGGGCAAAAATAGGCAAACGCGCTACAAAAATTAAAGAAAAAAAAGAAAAATAAAGTAGCCGGTTAGTTATTTATAACGTTGGTAGCCGCAGGCTTTTAGCCTGCGTTGTCCAACGCAAGCTAAAGCTTGCGGCTACCATAAGCTGACAGCTGAAAAAGTGCTTTATTACGAACGAAAGCTAAAAAAAGAAGGTTATCATTTTGTTGCCGGCATAGATGAAGCAGGCCGCGGGCCTTTGGCTGGTCCGGTTGTTGCCGCGGCAGTTGTTCTTTTATCTACTCGTTTTAATAATCGAATTGACGATTCAAAGAAATTAACGCCTCGAGAGAGAGAGTCTGCTTATCCTGAAATTATCAAAAATTCTCTGTTTGGTATGGGAATAGTTAATGAAAAGATAATTGACAATATAAATATTCTTCAAGCTACGCGCGCAGCCATGGGAAAAGCCATAGGCTCACTTTTAAATAAATCAAAGATACTTTCTTCAGAGCGTGTTTTTTTACAGCATAGGAAAATATATAATATTTTTCCTGAACCTCCGCCTGACTTCGCCTTGGCGGGGTCAAAACGGCTGGGACTGCGAAAATCTCCTGAAATCGGCAATAAGAAGTTATCGCCGAAGGCGATTTTCTTGCTTGTGGATGGTAATATGAAGCTTCCTGTCAGCCTGCCTTATAAAGATATTATCAGAGGTGATTCTAAGTCCATGAGTATTGCCTGCGCGTCTATTCTTGCTAAGGTTATCAGAGACAGAATTATGTCTGTTTATGATAGGTTCTATCCTCAGTATGGGTTTATCTGTCATAAAGGTTATCCGACTTTGGCGCACAGGAAACAATTAGAAAAAATAGGCCCATGTCCGATACACAGGTTAAGTTTTTTAAAAAATTTCTTATGAAAATTTCACTAAAATTAATCTAAAAAGCCATTTACCAAAGGTAAATTTTTTTTAATGACGCGTGATAATAATTTATATTTAGGGAAAATAGGAGAAGATAAAGCGGTAGAGTTATTAGAAGCAGAAGGATATCAAATTTTAGCCAGAAATTACAGGATTAAGTCAGGCGAGTTGGATATTATTGCCAAAGACAAAGGCACTATTTGTTTTGTTGAAGTAAAAACAAGAATAGATGATAAGTTTGGCTTGCCTGCTGAAGCAATAACCAAGCCAAAACAGAGGCAGATTATAAAAACCGCGATTGTGTACCTGAAGGAGAATAAGCTTTTGAATAATAACGCCAGGTTTGATGTCGTATCAGTATTAGGAACAGAGGACAATCAAAAATTGGAATTAATAAGAAATGCTTTTACTTTAGACGGAGTTGTGAAATGGTGCATATAGAAAAAATTGCCAGCCGGCTGGGAATAAATAAAAAATATCTTATGCCTTATGGTAAGTATATTTCCAAAATAGACTTGAATATTCTACGGCAGGTTCCCGGCAGAAAAAAAGGAAAATATGTTTTAGTTACTGCTATGACGCCTACTCCTTTGGGAGAAGGCAAAACTGTAACTACTATCGGGCTTTCTATGGCGTTAAACAAATTAGGAAAAGTTTCCTGCGCTTGTTTAAGACAGCCTTCTTTAGGCCCTGTTTTTGGGCTCAAAGGCGGAGGGGCTGGCGGAGGAAATTCTGTAGTTTTGCCGATGGAAGATATTAATTTACATTTTACAGGAGATTTCCACGCTGTAGGCATAGCGCATAATCTTGCTTCAGCTTTTTTAGATAATTCTATATTCCGCGGGAATAAATTAGATATTGATCCTTCCACTGTTAGCTGGAGAAGGGTTATTGATGTTAGTGATAGGTCTTTACGTCCGATGTTTGATATAACAGCCGCGTCAGAATTAATGGCGATACTGGCATTAAGCAAAGATTTTGATGATTTACGTAACCGAATCTCAAACATAGTCCTTGCCAGCAGGCTTGACGGCAGCGCTTTAACAATGCATGATTTGAAAGTTGACGGCAGTGTTGCATTGCTTTTAAAAGACGCGATAAAACCTAACCTTGTGCAAACCATAGAGAATACTCCCTGTTTTGTGCATACAGGCCCGTTTGGCAATATCGCGCATGGCAGTAGTTCAATAATAGCTGACAAAATCGCTTTGGCTTTTTCAGAATATGTGGTTACTGAAGCGGGGTTTGGAGCGGATTTAGGAGCGGAGAAATTCTTTGACATTAAATGCCGTACCAGCGGGTTTGGCGCCGACGCGGTAGTTTTAGTTTGTTCTGTTAGGGCGATAAAAGCGCACAGCGGGAAGTTTAAAGTTAATTTATGCAGGGATGTTAATCAGGATATTTTTAAAGAAAATATTCCGGTGATAGAGGAAGGATTGTGTAATCTGCAGAAACAGATAGAAAATGCCCGCATGTTTGGCGTGCCGGTAGTAGTTGCTATTAATAGGTTTGACTCTGATACTGATAAAGAAATTGAACTGGTTAAAGCTAAGGCTGTAGAATTCGGGGCAGTTGACTGCCATGTGTCAGAGGCGTGGAAATACGGCTCAAAAGGCGCGTTGGATCTGGCAAAAAGCGTGGTTAAGGCATGCGCGTTGAAAAGTAAATTTAAATTCCTTTATCCTTTGGATATTTCCATTAAAGAAAAAATTGATATTATTGCTAAGTCGCTTTATAGCGCGGGCAAAGTGGAATATTCTGATACCGCGGAAAAAAAGATTGAAATTTATAATAAGCGGGGATGGGCTGGTTTACCGATATGCATGGCAAAAACTCAGTTGTCTTTGTCAGTTGATCATTTGTTAAAAGGCTGGCCAAAAGATTTTGTTTTGCCTGTCCGGGATGTTAGGGCATCAGTAGGAGCAGGGTTTTTATACGCTTTGTGCGCGGATATTCGAACTATGCCTGGATTACCGCAATGTCCGGCAGGGGAGAATATAGATATTGATGGAGAGGGGAATATAACGGGGTTATTTTAAAAATTATAGGAAATTATATTTTACTCCAATTCATAAGATATGTTAAAATTCTCTACGACAATTTTAACATATTCATCGGAGTCTGCGGAGAAATCCTTGCGGATTTTCCTTGAAATGTATGCAAATAAAAGTTTGAAATATTATTTAAATGATTTAGCGGCAAGAAAACCTGCTCCTGGAGGAGGCTCAGCCGCGGCATTTACTGCTTCTTTGGCAGCGGCGTTAGTGAGTATGGTTATAAATTATACTATCGGCAACCCTAAATATAAAAAATATGAGCAGGAATTAAAGCTGGTTTTGGATAAGTCGGAAAAACTGCGGGCGGAATTTTTGAAATTGACAGATTTAGATGTAGCGGCTTATAAAAGTAAAGATGCCCGGAATTGTCTCAATGTGCCTTTTATGGCGGCACGGCTGTGCTTTGAAGCTGTGAAACTATGCCAGCCGTTAATTAAAAAAACAAATACTAATTTAATCAGTGATTTGGCAATAGCTGTTATTCTTTTTGAGTCGTCTTTTTCTTCTTCTTGGTTTAATGTCGAAATTAATTTGAAATCGTTGACGGATAATAAATTTACTGTTAATGTAAGAAAAGAATTATCTCAGAAACAAATCAGGATTAAAAAGATAAGGCGCCAGATGGAGGCAAAAATTGGCAGGATTATTAGAGGGTAAGCCGCTTGCTCAGGCAATAAAACAGCAGATAATAGAAGAATTAAAATCTTTAAAAAATAAACCTGTGCTGGCAGGGATTCAAGTCGGCGATAATCCTGCTTCTGAAGCGTATGTTAATTCACAGGTAAAACTCGCGCAAGCCCTTGGCATTGAATATCAGTTTTATAAATTACCTGAAAATATTACAGCGGATTCTTTAGTTGAGTTTATAGAGAAATTAAATTACGATGACGCGGTAAATGGTATAATTATCCAGACGCCTTTGCCCGCGCATATTCAATATAAAGAAATAATTAAGTTTGTTTTGCCTGAGAAGGACGCGGAAGGTATGCATCCATTAAATTTAGGCCGTATTGTTCTTAAACAAGAAGGTATCCTTCTCTGCACGCCGGCGGCAGTAATGGAATTGTTGAATAATTCAAAGGTAGATTTATACGGTAAAGAAGCAGTTATTGTCGGCCATAGTGAAATAGTCGGCAAGCCGCTTGCTTTGCTTCTGCTTAATAAATTTGCCACAGTAACAATATGTCATATCGCCACTTCAGAAGCGGGAAAATTAGAGGAACATGTCCGTAAAGCGGATATTTTAATTGCCGCTGTAGGCAAGCCGGGAGTAGTTAAGGGCGAATGGATAAAACAGGGGGCTGTAGTAATTGACGTGGGGATAAATAGGGTTGATGGTAAAATTATCGGAGATGTAGAATTTGCTGGAGCAGAAAAGCGCGCTTCATTGATAACTCCTGTTCCCGGCGGAGTAGGGCCTTTGACAGTGGTTATGTTAATGCGTAATTTAGTTAAACTGGCAACAACAGGAGGGGTGAATGATGACTGAGAGAAATATTATGCCGAAAAAAATTTCTACATCAAGTACAAAGCAGGAAATGCTGGAAGCTTATAATAATGTTCTTAAACAGCTCCAGGAAAAAAGCCAGGTTGAGTTAAAGCCGGAAGAAGAGGCGGTTAAAAAAAAGAGCAAAGAGATTGTGGGAGTCGCGGATAACTTGTCGTCAGAGGGCGCGGTAAAAGGGATTGGCAGCCTTAGATTAGAAATAGGAAAGATGTTAACCCAGCTTTCAGATTTATTAGAGCAGGAGGTTGATAAGTATAAAAAAGTCAAACAGGCTATTGAAGTTAAAGAAAAAGAGTTTCAGGAAATATACGAAATAGATAGATCCGCTTTGACTCTAGCGGCATTAATTGAGGTTCAATCGCAGAAACGCAAAGAATTCGAAATGGAGATGACAGCTAAAAAAGAGGCTTTAGAACGAGAAGAACAGATGGTTACCGCGGAACGAGAAAAAGAAAATAAGCTTTATGAATCTAGGATTAAAGAACGCGATATTGATGGCTTAAGATTAAGGCAAAAAGAAAAAGAAGAATATGAATACGCCTTTAAGAGGGAACAGCAATTAACAAGGAATAAGTTTGAAGATGAGAAGTTAAAATTAGAAAAAGAGCTTCAGATTAAAAAAGAAGCTATGGATAAGGAATTATTGGCAAGGGAGAAGTTAATATTAGAGAAAGAAGAAAAACTGAACGAATTGGAGAAAAAAGTAACCGGTTTTCCCAAAGAAATAGAGTTATCCGTGAACAAGGCGGTTAAGGAAACCGCGGATAAGATTCAGTTAGAAGCGCGTAATAAAGAGGAGCTGTTTAAAAAGTCATTTGAAGGAGAGCGCAATGTTTTCCTCGCTAAAATTGAATCTTTGGAGAGAATAACCAAAGAACAAAAAGAGCAGGTTATTAAATTATCCCAGCAATTAGAAAACGCGTATAAAAAGGTGGAAGATATCGCGGTAAAGACCGTGGAAGGCGCTAAATCGCAGATTAATTCACAACAAGCATGGATGGGGGAACAAATAAAAAAGCAGTCGCAGGAAAAATAATAACCAGCGGTTTACTCTCCACAAGGTTTTGCTGAACATTGATAATGTGCCGTAGTAATTATGAAAACAATAATTTTTTTAGGGATAAGGTTTTGATATTGAACTACAAGTCAATTATGCATTTTAAATGCAAAATTGTCTTGATAGTATAGAATATTGTTTAAAAGTATAAACATTTTTTGGGGATAAGAGGGAAAAATGACATTTAAACAGAAAATACAAGCAGGAAAATTCTTAGTTACTTCTGAAATCTCTCCTCCTAAGGGGATTGAGACACAGCGCATTCTGGAAGACGCTGAATTAGTGCGCCAAAGGGTGGACGCGTTGAATGTGACTGATTTACAGAGCTCGGTAATGCGGCTGGGGTCTTTAGCGGTATGCGCGCTTCTAAAACAAAAAGGCTTTGAGCCGGTATTCCAGCTTGCCTGCCGCGATAGAAACAGGCTTGCTTTGCAGTCGGATATTTTATCCGCGGCAAGCCTGGGGATAAATAATATCCTGATAGTAACCGGAGATTACACCACAGCCGGAGACCATCCTGAAGCAAAACCGGTTTTTGACTTGGATTCTGTGCAGTTACTGCAGGTGGTTAAAAAATTGCAATCCGGTTTTGACATGAACGGGCATAAACTGCAGGGCAGAGCGCCTGAATTTTGCGTAGGAGCGGTAGTTAATCCCGGAGCTGACCCTCTTGAGCCGGAAATAATCAAGATGGAGAAAAAAATAGAAGCAGGCGCGGAATTTTTTCAGACGCAGGCAGTCTATGATACAAAGGTTTTTGAGAATTTTTTAAAGCAGGTTAAACATTTAAAAACTACTATATTGGCAGGCATTGTTTTGTTGAAATCGGAAAAAATGGCAAGGTATATGAATGAGCATGTCGCGGGAATATTTGTTCCGGACGATATAATTAAAGAAATGGAAGCCGCGGAGGATAAACAGGCGAAATCCGTGCAAATTGCCGGCAGGCTGATCAAAGAATTAAAGAGCATGGCAGGAGGTATTCATATTATGCCAATAGGATGGGATAGGGTTGTTCCTCTGGTTTTAGATGAAAGCGGGTTATAGATAGCGTTTAGCGGATAGAAAAAACGAAACAGAAATAATTTTAAAACTATAAGTTATTAGCTAAAATAATTATGGTAAAAATAGTGATTATAGGCAATTCTGCCGCGGGTTTTTCCGTTTTGGAAAACCTGATTAGAGAATTGCCTGAGAAACAACTTACAGTTGTCAGCAGAGAGGGCTACCCTGCTTACAGAAGGAACCTCTTGATTGATTATTTTAGCGGAAAAACTAAAGAGGAAGATATTTTTCTCTGTACCGAAGAATTCTATAAAAGAAAAGGCGTAATCTTTCATGCCAATTCAGAAGTTGAGAGAATTGATACTAGAAGATGTAAGGTTGTTTTGAAAAACAAAAGCAGGATTGATTATGATTATTTGGTAATAGCTTCAGGGAATAAAGTTAATATTCCTGATATTCCCGGTAAGAATAAAGAAGGTAGTTTCGCGTTTTGTTATCTCGAAGAAATAAAGGGAATAAAAAATAAATTAATGCTTGCGGATACTGTTTGCGTCACCGGAGAGATAAAACTATGCGTGAGCCTTGCCGAAGCTATCTCGTTTAAATACCCCAATAAAGAAATAAAAATCATCACTAAAGAAAACAACGCCTCTTTGTTAAGTGAAGGAAAAATTGAATTATTAACAGGGGTTTCTGTTCAGGAATTAATCGGCGAAGGCGGCCTGCAGGCAATCAAATTAGACAGCGGGAAAATAATCGCGTCTTCTTTATTATTGTTTGCCGGGGATTATCAAGCTTCATCCGGGTTTTTGAAAGATACAGAAATAAACAATGACAGCGGCTATATCATTACAGACGAAAATATGCGCACAAATTTAGACAATGTTTTTGCCTGCGGCAGTGTAGCTAAAAATAATAATGACCTTTCCAAGGATAAGTTATGGAAAGATTGCATAGAAGAGGGAGGAATTGCTGCCTCTTCTATAATTAAGTTGATTGAAAAAAGAAACATTGTGTATTCGAAAGTTTAATCCCCGCGTAGCATGAAAATAAACCAAATTCCTATTCCAGTTGCTTATTCCACTGATTTTGAAGGCGAGCATCTGCGTGAAAAACAGCTTTATGTTGAACTCGGAAACAAAGCAAGCCCTGCCATAGAGCTTTTAATATCAAAAAACCTTAATGAAATAGAAGATGGTTTGATTGAATTAATCGGCAAAGACATACACAGCCTTTGCCCGGGAGAGAAAGCCCTGCCTTTCGCGGTTATTATAGAAACTGCCGGCAGGAAAATGCAAAAAGATTTTGAGCCTATTCTCGAACGCCAGATTCACCGTTTCATAAATTACGCCTCAGGGATAGCGCATATTGGCCAGCGTGATACAGCCCGTGTCCGAATATCGCAGGATAGCTTTAATAAGGGGTTGCGGCTTAAACATCTGGGAGTTATGCTTTATGAAATGTTTCATCAGCAATACAGCGCGATAATAGATAAAATACAGATAAAACTCTATACTTGCCAAGATGATGTGGATAAATTAAAAAGTACCGCGAAACGAATATTTGAACAAAGAGACCAGCGTATAAACGGCATAACCGATGAGAGCGTGGATACGTATTATTCTTGTTCAATATGCCAGTCTTTCGCACACAACCATGTTTGTATCATAACTCCTGAGCGTTCAGGTTTATGCGGAGCATACTCTTGGCTGGATGCTAAAGCTTCTTATGAGAATATCCCTTCAGGCCCGAATTTACCAATAGAAAAAGGACAAGTTTTAGATGAGAGGTTTGGCCAATGGAAGAATGTTAATGAGTTTATCTATGATAAATCTAACAAGACAATAGATAGAGTAAATATGTATTCACTTATAGATTCTCCCCAGCCCTCATGCGGCACTCCCGAATGTATCGCCGCGATCATTCCCGAAGTAAACGGCATTATGGTAGTCCACCGCAATTACCCGGGCATGACACCTGTAGGAATGACATTTAACACCCTTGCCAGTGTCACAGGGCAGGGTAGGCAAACTCCGGGATTTCTTGGTATCGCCCTGCAATACATAACCAGCAAAAAATTTATCTTGGCAGAAGGCGGCCTAAAACGCCTTGTATGGATGCCTAAAGAATTAAAAGAATTATTAAAAAATAAATTAGAAAAACGCGCGCAGGATATAGATGCTGCCGGTATTATAGATAAAATCGCTGATGAAATAATAACTGTGGATTTAGAACAGCTGCAGGAATTTTTGCAGAAAACCCGGCATCCGGCGTTGGAAATGGGGCGGTTGGTGTGAGGAAATTAATAAGAAACAAATAAGAGGAGGGTACTTATAATGAAAAAACCATTGCAAAGGAGTTATCTAAAACAAGAACAGGGGTTACTTTGGGTATATTATATTTCAGGTATAGTTTTATGGTTTTTGGTATGTAAGTTTTTATTTGGTTCAGTTAATTTAACAAAATTTCCCTTCTTAGGAGCCCACCTTTTTTGTATTATATTCTTAGCGATAAATCTTCTTTTACAAGTTATTGAAAAAAAATATATACCTAATAAATATAATCTTGAAGAAAAAATTTATGAGTATGTTGAAAGAAATACATATTATCTTGTTATGGCTATTACTATCTTTTTACTTATTTCTACTGGCGGAAAGACAGGGTTGTTTGCAGAAACAGATATAAATTTTAAATTAATAGTTTATTCCCAAGCTAGTGCAATGGTTTTCTGCATTTTTATTATTGCTTTATATTGGATGCCGACAAAAGAAGGGAAAGAACATTGTCTCGTTCATTTAAGACATATAAAAACGGTTATTTTTACATATGCTTTAAGTTTATTTTTTCTTAGTCCAGTGGAAGTATTTATTAAATTAAGGGCAACTTTTTAATAGAAACAAGAAACAAGACAGCTTTCTATCTAATCTAAAAAGTGTCTTTTTGGGGTTAAATTTTAATTCATTAATTAACCAACGTGAGTTTGATATAACTAAGAAGGTGTGGTTATGTTGGCAGCCGCTTCGTCTTTGGCGGGGAGTAAAAAACGCTCCGTTTACGGAGCGACTATCATAAATTAGTTTATGTCGAACCCGCGTAAACGAAAGTATTATTGCGAAAAAGGTTTTAAAAATCGCTTGATTATTGTCCTCATATTTAGTACAATTGTTCTCAAAAGGGAAACGATATGTTAAAGGATTTAATATCTTCAAAAGTACGCAGGGTTTTATTAAATACATTTTTTACTAACGCGGAAAACGAATATTATACGCGCCAATTATCTTCTATGCACCATTTGTCTGCAGGTACTGTCCATAGAGAATTGAACAGGCTTGCTGATTCAGGCATACTTAATACGCGCAGAATCGGCAATATAAGGCTTTTTTTCCTGAATAAAGAAAATCCTGTTTATGAGGAGCTGAAGAATATTTTTCATAAAACAGAAGGCGCTATAAAGTTTATAAAAGACGCATTCTCTAAAATTAAAGGCATTAAAACCGCTTTTATATATGGTTCTTTTGCAAAAGGGGATGAGCGTTCGGATAGCGATATTGATATATTTATTATAGGGGATTTAGTGAAAGAAAATGAATTGTTGACAGTTATACGCAGTCTTGAAAAGAAGCTATTTAGGGAAATTAATTATACGCGTTATACCGAGAAAGAATATAAAAAAGGGAAAAAAGAAAATTCTTTTGTCTCTGAAGTAATAAAAGGCAAAAGGATATTTATTAAAGGCGGCGATGATGTCCGTTGATAGTTTCTTAAATGATTTTATTGAGAAGAAACTGATAAAAGCTGAAAGAATCGGTTTTGATCAGGTAGAAAAGGTAATTAAGAGCGCAGAAAAAGATCTTAAAGTCGCGGAAAAACTGTTGTCTATAGATGAGGGGCATGCTTATGAAACAGCTTATACCGCGATGCTTCATGCCGCGAGGGCTTTCGTATTTATTAAAGGGTTTAGGCCTTCTACTAATTTTCAACATAAGACAGTTGTAAGTTTTGCTTCTTATTTTCTGGGGAATAAATATAAAGCCTTAGTTGAAAGATTTGATTATATGAGAAGGAATAGAAATAATTTTATTTATGAACCTTGGAAATTCCATGTTTCCGTAACCGATACAAAGAATGCTATAAAGTCAGCCATAGAATTTGTAGAAATTATTAAAGATGAAATTAAAAAGGAACATCCTCAACAGCATTTTAAGTTTTAATAAGATTTAGTTATCTATAGAAAGAAGTAACTAGGTATTATGTCCATACTGGGATAATAATAGGAGAAATGCGATGAAGAGGGTTATTTTTGTAATTATTTGTATGGTTTTTATATTTGGATTACGAACTTACGCGGAAGATGTTAAAGAGGCTTCATCAGTAAATATTCTTATTGCTTCCCAAAACAGCGAATATAAGCATGCTTTAGTTAAGGATATCGCCCAGAGGCTTAAATCCGGGAAATACCAGACAAAAATTATAGATTTGAATAAGATACTTGCTGAAAATCAGGCGGATTATAAGGCGGTCATTATTATTAATAGCTGCTGGTCAGGCAAGCAGACGCGTATTAGCAGAAAATTTTTAAATAAATTAACTAAAGATGAAAAGCAAAAAGTTGTAGTAATAACTACAGCCAAAGATATAGAATGGAAAAATCAGGTTGCCGGCATAGACGCGGTAACAGCGGCATCAAAAATGAATAATATAGATTCTATTTCAAAAGATATACTTAAAAAAATCAATGCGATGCAAGGTGTTTCTAAAAAGCCAAATTCTATCGCGTTAGAAAAGCAGGTAATATTAGGCAAAGGGGCGTCGTCTGATACAGAGGAAGTTAAATGGCTGCCGAGTAAAGAAGAAACTGAGAAGGCGCTAAAAGCGATTGAGGATTTCTTAAAAGACCAGGAAAAACACAAGGATTGCAGTGATTTTTCTAAAGAAGAGATAAAAAAGATAATAGATGATTTTCCTCAATATAATGTTCAGTTTTTAGGAGTTTTAGTTAACGGCCAGAAAATAATTCATTGTAATTTCTTTATGGCTGAAGGGGATATATTTTCAAACTGGGCGGATGAATATATAAGTGTGTTTGACGGCGGGTATTCTTTCTGGAGGATTGATTATGATGTAACTACCGGCAAATGCCTGAATTTTGAATCTAATGGATACGCGTAATAGATAGCTAAGGTATATTTTTGGCATGAAAAGAGAGAGTGTTTGGGGCAATGAAGTATGGATTAAATTTCTCTTGACGAAATGCGCTTCAATTGTATAATTAACTTATAAGAAATAGAGGAGGTTATGAAAAAAAATATCTTTACTAAAATTTTGGTTTCTGCTATAATTACTTTAAGTATAACTATCCCTGTTTTTGCTCAAGAACAAAGGCCTGATTTTAATAGTATCAATGGCCCTTCCGGGTGCGATTCTCAAGAAGAAATATCCCTGCAGGATAAAATATCCGGTTTCTTTCATAACATTTTTAAGCCTAAACCAAATATACAGCAGGCGCGCCTTGAGGCGCAAGCTTACCGCCAAAAGGGCATAGAATTACAAAAAGAAGGCACCTCGGAGAGCATCGAAAAAGCAGAAATATTTTTTAAGCAGGCGATAGAATTAGACCCTTATTACGCGGGCGCTTATAATGATTTAGGAGTAATTTACGAAGCTAAAGGTTCTTTAGATATTGCCCAGCAGTATTATCAAAAAGCAATAGAAGTCAATCCTGATTATTTAAATTCTTATTCAAATTTAGCTCTTTTATATGAAGGCCAGGGTTATCTTAAACAGGCTTATTATTATTGGAGTATTAGGGCAGAACACGGTGATTTTAATGACGAGTGGACTAAAAAGGCTAGATTAAAAGTAGAAGCGATAAGAGACAGCGTCCCTGATTTAAGGAGTCAATATCTGGCGGAAATAGCTCAGCAGATGGATTTTGAGTTAAATAAGGAATTAGGAGAGCAAAAGAGGGCAGAAAGGCTTAGGAAGGGAAAAGAAATTCAAGAATACCTTGATTCAGCAGTGATGTTTTATAAAAGAGCTCAGTACCAGCAATCTATTGAGGAATTCAAAAAAGCATTGTCTTTAGATCCCAGCCTTTATAATAGCAATAAGATTAAATTAATGGCTATAGCCCAAGAGAGGCTGAAAACTCAAACTAAAAAGGATAGATTGGAAAAAATAAACCAATATTTTGAAAAAGGAATGAATTTTTGTCAAAAAGATGACCTACAGGCGGCAAAACAAGAGTTTGATAAGATAAGCGAACTTACCGCATCACCTCAAGGAATCTAAAAAATAATTTGATTACCCCTACGGAATAATATAATTTGATGGCAATAAACAGGTTACCTGCCTATTTAGAATTCATTAAACTTAATAATGGTTAAAAATAAATTATTTTTAATTGATGCTACAGCTTTTTGTTATAGGGCGTTTTATGCCTTGAAAGAGTTGTCTACTTCTTTTGGCCAGCCGACAAACGCGGTTTATGGTTTTGTGAATATGCTGAATAAAATTATAAAAGAAAAGAAGCCTGAGTATATCGCGGCTTGTTTTGATGTTTCAAGGGATACTTTCAGGGCGAAAAAGTTCGCTGAATATAAAATGCAAAGGCCTCCCATGCCCGACGGACTTAGCAGCCAGATTCCTTTGATTAAAGAAGTAATCAGGGCCTATGGCATAAAAATATTGGAAAAAGAGGGTTATGAAGCGGATGATATTATCGCGACTGTTACTCATAAGGCTAAAGAGCAATCTGTGGCAGTGACAATTATCAGTTCAGATAAAGATATGCTGCAGTTAGTAGGCGATGATATCGTTGTGTTTAACCCGTATAAAGAAAAAGGCGTTGTTTATGACAGTCAGACAGTCAAAGATCTGTTTGGCATTTCTGCCCGGCAGATTCCGGATATGCTCGCTTTGATGGGTGATAACGCTGATAATATTCCCGGCGTACCCGGGATAGGAGAAAAGACCGCGGTGGAATTGATAAAAACTTTTGGCAGCCTTGATGGCTTGTTAGGCGGTATAGATAATATAAAACAGGAAAAAATAAGGCAGACAGTCCGCCAGAATTTAGAAACAATAAAATTAAATAAAGAATTAGTTAGTTTAGGCGCTAATGTAGAGATGGATTTTAATTTGCGGGATTATAGTATCCCTAAGCCTGATACCAAGGAATTATTCCGTATATTTCAATACCTTGAGTTTAGAAAGTTTGTAAAAGACCTGCCATTAGAAGCAGAGATAACGCCTTCTGTTAGCGCGGCAGCCATTAATGATAATGATTTGAAAAGTTTTACCGAAACTAAAGATAAGCTTTTTTTATACGGGCAGAGTTTTGAAAATATGGTTTTTTGTATCAAGGATAAGATTTTTAAGGCCAGTGAGTTAGGTCCGAATATAAAAAGTATTTTGGCCAATCCTGAAATTAAAAAAGTCAGCCACGACCTTAAAAAAATAAAAGTCTCTTTTGCCGCCAATAATATAAAATTAGAAGGCATATATTTTGATACGATGATTGCCGCTCATTTAATCAACCCTTCGTTAAATGTAACTAATTTATCCGATGTTGCTTTGGAGTATTTAGGAAAAGATGCTCTGGTAAAAGAAGCGGATAATGTCCAAGTTGTCGAATGGATTATACGTTTAGAGCCAAAACTGGAAGAAAAACTTTCTCAACAGCAATTATTAGGGCTTTTTAGGGATATTGAAATGCCTTTGGCAGAAGTTTTATCTGAGATGGAATCAACCGGCATAAAAGTGGATTTAGAGCTTTTAAAAAACCTAGAGCAGGATATAGGAAAGAAATTAAGTAAATTGATAAAAGGTATTTATGAGATAAGCGGCGTAGAATTTAATATAAATTCTCCCAAGCAGTTAAGGGAAATCCTCTTTGAGAAATTGAAATTACCGGTAATAAAGAAGACTAAAACCGGGGCATCTACCGATGAAGAAGTATTAAGAAGCCTGGCTAAATCTCATGAACTGCCGAAGTTATTGCTTGAATACCGTAAACTGATGAAATTAAAGACCACTTATGTGGACGCTCTGCCCGCTCTAGTAGACTCTCGTACCGGAAGGATCCATACATCTTTTAATCAGACAATTACCGAAACAGGTAGATTAAGTTCTAGTAACCCAAACTTGCAAAATCTTCCGGTAAAATCTGATGTTGGGGCAAAAATCAGGCAGGCGGTTGTTCATTCAGAAAGAAATAGTTCTATTCTTGCCTGTGATTATTCGCAGGTTGAATTGAGGGTATTGGCGCATTTTTCTAAAGACGATAATCTGGTAAATGCTTTTAAGAATAATAAAGATATTCATAAAGCTACCGCGGCTTTGGTATTTAATGTTGATGAAGGCCAGGTCAGCCAAGAGATGAGAGAGATGTCCAAGCGGATTAATTTCGGGATTGTTTACGGCCTTAGTTCTTACGGATTATCAAAAGATTCAAATATGCCTTTGGATGAAGCACAGGCTTTTATAGACGCGTATTTTATGAGATACCCTAAAGTAAAAAGTTATATAGAAGAGCAAATAAAGATAGCTGAAAGAGATGGCTTTGTCACTACAATATTAGGAAGACGCAGGTATATTCCGGAAATTAACAATAAGAATCAGGCTATCCGCCAGTTTGCCCAACGGCAGGCAGTAAATACCCCTATTCAGGGCTCAGCCAGTGATTTGATAAAACTGGCAATGATTGAAATAGACAAGCAGATAAAACAGCAGAATTTAAAAAGCAGGATGCTGATTCAGGTGCATGATGAATTAGTTTTTGATGTGCCTGAAGAAGAATTTATTAAATTTAGCGCTTTAGTAAAAGATAAAATGGAAAATGTTTTAAAGCTGGACGTGCCAATCAGAGTTGATATGAAAAAAGGAAAAAACTGGCTGGAGATGGAAGAGATATGAAAATAGCGATCTGTGCTTCAGAAGTTGTGCCTTTTGCTAAAACCGGCGGGTTAGCGGATGTAACAGGGGCTTTGCCTTTATTTTTAGAAAAGCAGGGGCATGAGGTTGTTATAATCATGCCTTGTTATAAAAGCATAAGCGGGGCAAAGCTTAATTACCGCAGGTTAGAAGAAGATATTTCTTATTCGTATTTAGATGGTAGTATAAACTCAAATTTTGCTAACGCAAAATTTTCCAGGGGTAATCCCGATAAGAGTTTTAATGCAGAATGCGGGATAAAAGTTTATTTTATAGAGAATAGCAAATATTTCAGCCGGCAATGGCTTTACGGCGATAAGCACGGAGATTATAAAGATAACCTTGAAAGGTTTTCTTTCTATTGCAAGCGCGCTATTAAATTATTAAAAGAAATAGATTTTGACTGCGATATAATTCATTGCCATGATTGGCAGTCCGCGTTGATTCCTGTGTATTTGAAAGCGGCATTTGGTTCGGATAAGTTTTTTAGCAAAACAAAAACATTGCTTACTATCCATAATATGGGATATCAGGGGATTTTTCCAAAAGAGCAGTTTTCTATACTTGGCTTAGAGGAGAGTTTCTTTAGCATGGATAAGCTGGAATTCTTCGGGAAGATAAATATATTAAAGGGTGGGATAGTATTTTCTGATTATTTAAGCACAGTCAGCCCGGCTTATAGCAAAGAAATACAAACTAAAGAGTTCGGTTTTGGGCTGGAAGATATTTTAGCTAAAAGAAAAGACAGTTTGTCTGGTATTTTAAACGGGCTGGATTATTCTATATGGAATCCTCAGGCGGATAAAATTATTGCCGCTAATTATTCAACAGATGATTTATTCGGCAAACAGAAAAATAAACAGGATTTACAGGAAATATGCGGTTTTCCTAAATATTCGGATTTGCCTTTAATAGGCATAGTTTCTCGTTTGGCAGAACAAAAAGGGTTTGACCTTTTGTCTGAGTTGATGGATGAAATCTGTAATATGCCTTTACAGCTGGTAATTTTGGGTATAGGAGATTTAAAATATCATCGTATTATGGAAGATATTGCCAAAAAATACCCAAAGGTAATGGCTTTATTTTTAAAATTTGATGACCAGCTTGCGCATAAGATATACGCGGGTTCAGATATATTTCTTATGCCTTCAAAATACGAACCTTGCGGGTTAGGCCAGCTTATTAGCTTAAGGTATGGCACTATACCAATAGTATTTAAAACAGGCGGTTTAGCAGATACAGTAACTAAAGAACGAGGTTTTGTTTTTGAACAGTATGAACAAAATGAACTTCTAGAAATTATTAAGCAGTCAGTAGATTGTTTTAAGGATAAAGATCAATGGCAGAAATTGATGGTCAACGCCATGCAGTGCGACTTTTCGTGGGAAGAGTCAGCAAGAGAATACACGCGATTATATGAAAAAGCAAGGATTTCAGCCTAAAAAAATAGTTATTGCTGTTACCGGAGGCTTTGGCACGGGTAAAAGTACTGTGGCTCAGATATTTGAATCTTTAGGCGCGAAAGTTATTGATGCTGATAAGATTACGCGTAATTTGCTTAAAACAGGCACAAGTACTTATAAAAAAATATTAGAGGTTTTTGGCAAAAAAGTATTAAAAGAGAGCGGCGCTATTGACAGAAGTAAATTAGCACTAATTGTTTTTGGCAATAAAAAGTTATTGTTAAAATTAAATAAAATAGTTCATCCTGAGGTTATTAAAATTATTAAACAAAAGATAGAAGGCTTAAATAAAGGTGTTGTTGTTTTAGATATACCTCTTCTTTTTGAGGCAGGCTTAGAATGTTTAGCGGATAAGATAGTTGTAGTTAGCTCAAGCAGACAAAATCAATATGGGCGTTTATTGAGAAAAACTTCTTTAAGCAAAAATGAGATAGCTAAAAGAATAAACGCGCAAATGCCGTTGTCAAAAAAAATCCGCAGGGCCGATTTTATTATAGATAATGATTACTCAATTAAAAACACAAAAAAACAGGTTCAGAAATTAAGGAGGATATTGTGGAGAAGTTAGATATTGGAAAACTAAAGACGATGAAAATTACAGAGCTGAATAAGCTGGCAAAGGAATTAAATGCCAATGGGACAAGCAGCCTTAGAAAACAGGATTTGATATTCAAGATACTTCAGGCCCAGGCTGAAAAGGATGGTTTGATGTATGGAGAAGGCATATTAGAAATCCTTCCGGAAGGGTTTGGTTTCTTAAGGTCACCTAATTATAATTATTTGCCATGCCCGGATGATATATATATATCGCCTTCTCAGATAAGAAAATTTGATTTACGCACTGGAGATACTGTGGGAGGCGAAATCCGCCCGCCTAAAGAAGGAGAGAAATATTTCGCGCTTTTAAAAGTGCAGGCGGTAAATTTTGAAAACCCTGATGACTCAAGAGACAAGGTATTTTTTGATAACTTGACTCCTGTTTATCCTAAAGAGCGGTTTGAATTAGAAATAAACCCTAAAGAAGTATCTACGCGCATTATGGCATTATTAACGCCTATCGGTAAAGGCCAGCGCGGCCTTATAGTTGCCCAGCCTTACAGCGGCAAGACTGTGCTTTTACAGAAGATAGCAAACGCGATTATGACAAATCACCCTGATACTATTTTAATAGTATTGTTGATAGACGAGCGCCCGGAAGAAGTTACTGATATGCAGAGGCATGTTAAAGGCGAGGTTATATCTTCTACCTTTGATGAACCGCCAGAGAGGCATGTTCAGGTCGCAGAGATTGTTTTAGAAAAAGCCAAACGGCTTGTTGAACATAAGAAAGATGTGGTTATTCTTTTGGACAGTATTACCCGTCTTGCCCGTGCGTATAATTCGGTTGTGCCTCATAGCGGCAGGGTTCTTTCAGGAGGTATAGATTCCAACGCTTTGCAAAAACCCAAAAGATTTTTTGGCGCTGCGCGCGCTATTGAAGAAGGAGGCAGCCTTACTATTATCGCTACCGCGTTAGTTGATACAGGAAGCCGTATGGACGAAGTTATTTTTGAAGAATTTAAAGGTACAGGCAACATGGAACTCCAGCTTGACAGGAATTTATTCCAGAGGAGAATATATCCTGCTATAGATATAAAACGTTCCAATACCCGCCATGAAGAGCTTTTGTTAAAGCCGGATATTTTACAGAAAGCGTGGATTTTAAGAAAAGTGCTTAATGAATTAAGCAATGTTGAAGCAATGGAGTTATTAATAGAAAAACTCGTGAAGACAAAAAACAATGAAGAGTTTTTGAGTAGTATGAACCAATAATTTATAGCGTATAGCGTATAGAAAAAAAACGAAACTAAAAGATTTTAACTATACGCTCTGCGCTATCCGCTAAATTAAGGAGGAAACAAAATGAAAGACAAAATTCATCCGAAGTACCAGGATTGTGTAGTAGTCTGCGCGTGCGGAAATACTATACATACCCGTTCCACAAAACCCAATATCAGGGTTGAGGTTTGTTCAAAATGCCATCCGTTTTTTACCGGGAAACATAAATTACTTGATTCAGCCGGCAGGGTAGAGAAGTTTATGAAAAAATACGGGAAAAAATGAACTAGCAATCAGCTGTCAGCTTTCAGCAATCAGCTAAGAAAATTGTTTTGGTTAATAACTACAAAGAATCTTTTGCTGAAAGCTGAAGGCTGATAGCTGAAAGCTCTTTTAAAATGTTTAAAAAATTAGAAAAATTAGAAAAACGTTATCAGGAATTAGAGCATCTTTTGGCTTCTCCCGAAGTAGTCACTGCTAGGGAAGTATGTAATAAATACGCCAAAGAGTTAGCTGATTTAAGAGAGCCTGTGTCTTTATTCCGGCAATACAAAGATATTTTAAAACAGATGGAGCAAATGGAGACTGTTTTAAAAGAAAAGCATGAAAAAGATTTTTTAGAATTGGCTCAGGAGGAGATTAGTGATTTAAATATTCGCAAGGCGGAGTTAGAAGAAAAAATAAAGGAATCTTTGACTGAAGAAGACAAGGATTTAGGGTTGGATATAATGGTTGAAATACGCCCGGGCACAGGAGGGGATGAAGCCGGATTGTTTGCCGGAGATTTATACCGTATGTATTCGCAATACGCGGTAAGCAAAGGCTGGAAAATAGAGTCGATGGCGCTGAATGAGACAGAGGCTGGCGGTTTTAAAGAAGTTGTGTTTAGTGTTAAAGGTAAAGATGCCTATAAACGGCTTAAATTTGAAAGCGGGGTGCATCGTGTCCAGCGCGTCCCTGCCACAGAATCTCAAGGCAGGATTCATACTTCCACGGCAACAGTAGCTGTTTTAGTCGAGCCCAAAGAAGTGGAAATGGTAATTGACCAAAAAGATTTAAGGATAGATACTTATCGTTCATCAGGCCCCGGAGGCCAGCATATGCAAAAAACCGATTCGGCAGTGCGCATTACGCATATTCCGACAGGTTTAGCAGTCGCCTGTCAGGATGAGCGGTCTCAGCTCAAAAATAAAAATAAAGCAATGAGAATTTTAAGCGCGCGCCTGCTTGATAAGAAGAAAGAAGAAGAGTCCAAGAGATTTTCCGCTGAACGAAAATCCCAAGTTGGCTCAGGAGACAGAAGCGAAAAAATCCGCACCTATAATTACCCTGACCGCAGGGTTACCGAACACCGCATAAACCTGACGATATACAAGCTAGAAGCGATATTAAACGGCGATTTAGACGAGCTCTCAGACGCGTTAATAAAAGCCTCTCAGGAAAAAGCTAATGAAGTTAAGGAATAAATTAATATAAAAACCATTGCTGTCCAAATTTACTTACCCAAAAGGCATATTTTGTCATCTTGTGCGTCCTCCGAAGGCGGATCCGCCTACGGCGGAAAAGCGGCTGTCATCCTGCGACTTGATCGCAGGATCAAGATTCTGCCCCGACGTTACGTCTGGACAGAATGACGAATTCAAGGCATTTCGCGGCAGTCTCATTATACAGATTTTACGAAATACCTGTTAAGTTAATTCATTTATTTTGATTGACTTAACTAAAATACCGATTTAAAATTATTATAATAAATTAAACTTTTTACGGCAAATACGAACTTCGTATATTAAATGTTGCCGTGCCGCTGCGCGCCACGGCAACGGCCGAGCTAAGCTGTCGCTTCCTTCAACGAGTTGTTGCTTATCCCGCGAATAGCAGTATTGCTCTGCCTAATGGTTGCCTGCGCGCTTGA
>JBDRLG010000162.1:0-31144 GCA_043813255.1 Candidatus Omnitrophota bacterium | reverse complement strand
GCGCCAAGATAACACATAATCAAATTGAAATCGATTAAAATGTTTTTCTGTGCTAAAATATTATAAATAATTCAGTTACATCAAATCATAGTGCCAACGTTGGGACACTAGTGCCCTTAATCCCCCTTTTTCAAAGGGGGAAATATATGAGATACCATACTACTCCCCTTTCAAAGGAAGGAAATTACTCCACTGCAATTTTCATATTTATTAGTACAGACTCTATGCCCGCATGATTGTTTAATCTTATTTAAAATGTTTTTCTAATATATTTACACACAAAGAATTTATTTTATCATAATCAGGCCTATCGGGTAATTTTGATTTTATATACGCCTGTTCTGCCTTTTTAAATAAAATATCCGCCTCTTTTTTTACTTGATTTAAAGACCACTCGCCTCTCTTAATGGCCAATAAGCTTTCGGAATCTTTTCTTTTTACAAATAATCTTCCCTGATTCAAAAATTCAATTCCCATTCTAAGAAGTCTGATCAGATGAGCGGCATTCTTTGTATCATAACCAAACTTCTGCACTAATCTCTTCCTCTTATCCCCCATATATCCCTGAAATGCAAGATGCGTCATCCTGTGAAGCTGGCCTTTGGCATATCCAACAAAACTATGGTAAACATGTTTACCTATAAACAAATTGCTTGCTGCGATTAACTGTTTACCTTCGCTTGAAATGCTAATGTAACTATCTTTATCCAGCCATAATATAGATAGAATATTCGGATTCCCTTGTATTAACAAATTTATGCATTTTTTAAATTCGTAAACAACTATATCCCATTCTTTATATTTTATTTCTTTCGTTCCTCTTGAACCGTATTCTTCCAAACCAAAATAGTAGGGGATAGGAGGAATACATATAGAAATAACATCCTTATCATCTATTGAATTCACATCTCTATTAGGGATATATAATCCGTGCGCTATAGACCCCCTATACGCAACTACAATACTCCAGTCGCTTATCTCAGGATATTTCTTTAATAATGCCTGAGATATATCTAATTTTGTTTTCATACTTATTATTGTTATAACTTTATTTATTCTTTTTTTCTTAACGGCACTACTCCTGCCATTTCACCGATCATATTGACTAATTCCGTACCTGAAGGCACAACTATTTTGGCGTTGCTAGCAAGCGCGTTTTCTACCATCTGAAGTTTCCTCAAAACCTGAGCGTTGCCAATGAAATATCTTTCCGCGGCTTCATTAACTAATCTGATTGCCTCCGCGTCTCCTTCAGCGGCTAAAATTTTAGCCTGCCTTATACCTTCAGCCTTTTTAATCTCCGCGCGGCGGGCGCCATCTGCGGCAGTTTCCGTGGCTGTGGCAAAATCAATCGCGGCGACTTTTTCATTCTCCGCCTTTACAACTTTATTCATTGTCTCCTGGACATCTTTAGGAGGATCTATTTCTTTTAACTCAGTCCGGACTATCTCTATCCCCCAGCTCGATGTTTCACTCATTAAGGTATTATGCAGCTCGTCGTTAATTTTACCTCTCTCACTGTTAGCGGATTTTAAAGTCAAAGTACCAATTATATTCCTCAAAGTTGTTCTGGCCAAATTTACAATCTGGTACTGATAACTAAAAACATTATATTGCGAGCTCTTTACGCTTTCCTCCTCAGTCTTTACCTTAAAATAAACCTGCGCGTCTACTCTGGCATTAAGATTGTCAAAAGTTATAATTTCCTGAGGCTCTGCGTCAACCATCTGCTCAGTTACATTTACCTGATACATCTTATCTATAATTGGCATAATCCAGTTAAACCCCGGGGCCGCGAATCTATTATATTTTCCTAACCGTTCAATTAACCCGCGGTGCGTAGGCCTGACAATCCTAATCCCCAAAAAGAATATTACCACCATCAAAACTAACACCCAATAAAAAATATTAACCATTTCCTGCCTCCCTTTTTTAATAATTTATTTATTAATATCTTCTTTCTTATTATTAAGGTACTCCTGTTCATTAAAGATTTCTTCTGGAAATAATCTCGCTTCTGAAACGGCATCCTCTAAAGCAGTAACTTTTTCTAACTGCAAAAGATAATCCGCGAATTCCTCAGCATTATACCGGGCATTCCTTATTTCTTCTTTTTCTTCGTTTTCTAGAGATGTTAATTCCTGATCAATTACATTTTTAATCCGTTCTTTGAATACCTCTTCATTTTTATCCTCTCTTAATAAAGAATCTTTTACCTCTTCAACGATATCATTCCTGCCTAATATCTGTGCTACCTTCAAATTAGATTCTATCTTCTCTAAGACATTCCTCCTTAAACGTAACATACGTAATTTTGCCTCTTGTTTATAAACCCACATGGATTCCAGCTTCTTGCGTTCTTGATAATAAAGCTCTTTTAATAATTCTATATACATCTCTTTGCCTCCCGGACAAGAAAACCACCTTCAATGATAACCATAAAAAAACAACCTAATTCCTTTTATTCAATTACAACTTCTTTTTTACCCTTTATCGCCTTTCCAATAAGCCAGGATTTCAAACCGGCTTTTGACAACCGGCAAATAATTTTATCCGCAATTTGTTCTTTAACTATCAATAGCATACCCACACCCATATTAAAAGTATGGTACATCTCTTTATCTTTAATCCCGCCTTTCTTCTGGATAAGCTGAAAAATTTCAGGGACCGGCCAGGAATTTTTTTTAATCGCTATATTTAGATTATCCGGCAAAATCCTTTTTATTTTATCATAAAAAGCTCCTCCGGTAATGTGGGAAATTCCTTTAATCGTCCTTCGTCCTTCGTCCTTCGTCCTTCGTAATAAATATAGTACCGGCTTGGTGTAAATGCGGGTGGGGGTTAGTAATTCTTTGCTTAATTTTTTTTGCTCTTTATCAGATAAAGCCTTTCTTACTAAAGAATAGCCGTTGGAATGGATTCCACTTGATTCTATTCCTATAACTACATCTCCCGCTTCTATTTTAGAGCCGTCTATAATATTATTTTTTTCTACTACCCCTACACAAAATCCCGCTAAATCGTATTCGCCCTCTTTATACATCCCCGGCATCTGGGCAGTTTCACCACCGATTAAAGAACAATTAGAACGCATACAACCCTCATTTATCCCTTTAACTATATCCAAAAGGACACCCTGCTTTAATTTACTAAAAGCAATGTAATCAAGAAAAAACAAAGGCTCTGCGCCTGTGCAAAGGATATCATTAACATTCATGGCTACCGCGTCAATACCTACTGTATCGTGTTTATCTGCAAGCAAGGCTATTTTTAATTTTGTGCCTACGCCGTCGGATGATGAAACTAATACAGGATTTTTATATTTTCTTGCGGGAAACGAAAAAAAACTTCCAAAACCCCCTATGCCTTTTAAGACTTCCGGCCTGAAAGATTTTTTCACCAGATTTTTAACCTCGCCCTTAAAAATCTCCATGTTATTAATATCAACACCTGATTTTTTATAAGTTAAATTTTTCACAATACTATCCTTCCCGCGGCCTTTTACGAAAAATGCTTGTCTTGTAATTTCTTAAATCTATGAAATAAATCTTTATATACTTCTTCGTTTCTCCTTATTCCAACTTTCACAACTAATACTTCAATAATTTCTTCTTTTATTTTATAGATTACCCGGTAATCCCCAACCCTTAATCTCCAATATCCCTTTAGTTCTCCTAACAAAGGCTTACCATAACCTTTAGGGTCTAAACTTAATTTCTTATGAATATCCTTAAGAATTAATCTCTGCTGATAAGCGTCTATAGATTTAAAATCTTCCGAGACAACTAATTTATGTATTTTTATCTTCCAAAGACCGTAAAGAGGATTCACTTTCTGGTTTTAATTTTCTTCTTTGCTGTATTAATATCTATATAATCACCGGCTTTACTCTTCGCGTCTCTATCTTTAGCAAGATAACCTAAGGACATATCTTCCATTGACTCTATAAGCTCTTCCATTTTGTTGTATTTTTCGATTGGAACAATAACCGCTAACGGTTTATTGCGCCTTTCCAATAAAACCTTAGACTTACTAATAGCTTCAAGAACCTTGTCAAAATTAGTCCTGAGTTCTGATATGCCTACCAATGTGGTATCTCCTTTTACAGTATACATTTTACCCGCCTCCTAATTCAACTATAACATAATTACATTCAATAGTCAAATCAACATTACGTTGATTGTTATAATAAATGTAATCTTTATATTATGAACTTACATACTGCCAAAATAGCCTATACCGGGTTTTTCCCTCTGTTGCCATTCCTTGATATAGACGATGCTATTCATATTAATAATCTTATCTTTATTAACAACTATATAGTCGTCACCGATTTCTTCTAATTTACATTTAAACGGTGATTCTTTTATTGTTTCTATTACAACTTCCTTTTCCTTGTTTTTTAAATCTTGTATTTTTTCTCTAAAACAACTCATCTTCTTTCCCCTTTCTCCAATATCTCCCCTTGCCCGCAGCAGCGGCATTCCAGTGAAAATTTACTATGCCTTTTTTCCGCTTTAACCGAATATTTACCTGTCCAGCAGGCAGTACAATAATTACTTTTAGCAAATTTAAAACAACTAAGCATTCCTTCAAGGCTCAAATACCCTAAACTATCAACTTCCAGATACTGCCGTATTTTATCAATAGATTCATAACGATTAGCGATTAATTCTGAAGCCCCATGAAAATCAATCCCATAAAAACAGGCGAACTTGTGCGGCGGGCAGGAAATCCTTAAATGCACCTCTTTAACTCCGGCGCGGCGTAAATTCCTCACGCGGATTTTTGAAGTAGTCCCCCTGACAATAGAATCATCCACAACAATAATTTTTTTATTCCTTAAAACATCTCTTAAAAGATTGAACTTAACCCTCACTCCCAAATCACGAGTATCCTGCGCGGGCTGGATAAAAGTCCTGCCCACATAATGGTTTCGTATAATCCCCATTTCCAAAGGAATACCTGAAGCGGTTGAATAACCTAAGGCCGCGGAAAATCCTGAATCCGGCACAGGGACAACATAATCGGCATCTACTGGATGTTCTTTAGCTAAAGCCTCTCCTAACTTACGCCTTAGAAGATGAACATTCTCGCCAAACACCATTGAATCAGGCCGGGAAAAATAAATATGCTCAAAAGTACAAAACGCGTGTTTATTCTTAAATATAAATTCCTTAGGCTTAATTGACCTGACACCGTTTTTATTTATAACAACTATTTCTCCCGGTTCAACTTCCCTGATTAATTTTGCCCCAATCAAATCAAAGGCGCAAGTCTCTGAAGCTAAAAACCAGGATTTACCCAGTTTGCCTAAACAAAGGGGCCTAAAACCCATGGGGTCACGGACACCAATAAGATTATTATTATCCATCATCACCAAAGAATAAGCGCCCTTAATCTTATTCAAGGCATAAACAAGGCTTTCTTTTAAATCCCTTGATTTTGCCCTTGCCATAAGATGGATTATTAATTCCGAGTCTGTAGTAGTTTGAAATATCGAACCTGTTTTTTCTAAATATTGCCGCAGGTCAAAAGAATTTACTAAATTACCGTTATGCGCGATACATATAGAACCTTTGGCGTAATCTATCAATAAAGGCTGGGCGTTTTTCAACACGCTTGAGCCGGTAGTAGAATAACGAACATGCCCTACAGCCATATCGCCTTTTAAACCGTTTAAGGTTTTCTCATTAAAAACATCACTGACTAACCCCATCTGTTTATGAATACCCAAAACCCCTTTATTATTTGAAACTATGCCGCAAGCCTCCTGCCCGCGGTGCTGAAGAGAATACAACCCCAGATAAGTAAGCCAGCTCGCCTGTTTATGCCCATAAACCCCAAATAAACCGCAATACTCCTTTGGTTCATCACTATAAATTTTCTTTAGCATATTAATTCCTTTTTTAGGTAGATTCTAATATACTTACGCAAATTCTCTACCCTGCGAATACGGATTGTTAAAACCAGTTATTATTTCGGTAATCTTAAAATTATTTCAGGAATTCACCTCTTTGCCTGAAAATACAGCTTTTTCTTTCTCCCTATTTTTTCTTAAAATCTTGTTTTATAGCACTAATCAATTTCTTAGCTTCTTTAAGATTATCTTTAACTTCGTCTAATAATACTTCTGTTTCACCTAATGGATACTTCTCTTCAAAATAATATTCGGTTAGCATATCTAATAGATCATAATACTTGCCAAACACACTATTATGTTTCACAATTTCGTCAAGCAATTGCTTTAAATCGTGTGTCTTCACTAATTCCCATCCTTTACTTATTAAAAAACCCTTTAAATATTTCTCAATACTCTGCTGTAATAAAACACCCGCGACATCAGCATGTCCACTTCCTTTCAAAATATCATCTACGGCTTCAAGATCATGCCTTGCTTTTTCAAACCATTCTTTAGCTTTCATTTTATCATTAACCATACAAAACTTCTCCCTTGCCAATTATTTCCTTTATAAATTCATCTCCGATAGCTAATCTTCTATTGAGTTCTTTTTTTGTAAAAACTATCGGCTGTACAGAAACACCTTTTATATCTCTGATGATTTTCCTGACTTCGCAAAATCTCTCTATCCTGCGTTTATTTGATTCTTTTATGATAAATAAATCTATATCACTATCTTTAGTAGGATGCCCATATACTTGAGATCCAAAAAGTATAATTTTCTCCGGCTGATATTCTTTCTTTATCCTCTGTGTTAATCGGCAAATTATCCCTTTTATCTTTTTATTCTTCGTCATTCTCTTGCTCCTTTAACACTTAATCTTTTCTAAAGTTTATTTCTGGCGTATTCCACTCCATTCTTAAAAATCAAAAAACCATCGCTATCATTATTCGTACTTCGTACTTCGTACTTCGTACTTCGCTGACCATCAAGCCATCTTGGATGCTGCCTAACATCTATATGCCTTTCAGGATGAGGCATAAGCCCCAATATTCTGCCAGTTTCATCACATATACCGGCAATATTATCTATTGAACCATTGGGATTATCCGGATAGCCGCTTAATTCTCCATTTTGTCCGCAATATTGAAAAACTATCTGGCCGTTATTTTTCATCTTTTCTAAAACCGCATTATTCTCAACAACAAATTTCCCCTCGCCATGCGCCACAGGCAAATATATAACCTCGGGCAAATCTTTAGCCCAAACACAATTCGTCTTTCGTCTTTCGTCTTTCGTCTTTCGTAAATAACTCCAACGGGCTTCAAATTTCCCCGAATCATTTATAATCAAACTTGCCTGTTGTTTAAAATCCATATTACCCGGCAGAAGGCCGCTTTTTACCAAAATCTGAAAACCATTACAAATGCCAATAATCAACTTCCCATCATTGATAAATTTATTTAAAGAATCTATTAATTTAAACCTTAATTCGTTAGCCAAAATTTTACCCGCTCCGAGGTCATCGCCATAACTAAAACCTCCCGGTATAGCCAAAATATGGTAATCATCTAATTTTTTTTCTTTGCCTATCAATTGATTAACATGGACTAACTCTGCTTGGGCCTGCGCTTTAACAAAAGCAAAAGCCGTTTCTTTATCACAATTAGTGCCTGCTGTCCTTAAGATACAAACTTTAGGGGAATTCATCATTTATATTTTAATTGATAAACCAGAGATATTTCTGGTAGCCGCAAGCTTTAGCTTGCGTTTTACAACGCAGGCTAAAGCCTGCGGCTACCAATATCTTTGTTAACTTATGATTTATTTTTTCCTATAAAAATCCTTTATAATCTTTACGACTTCTTCGGGCTTATCAACGATTTTAAATATATCCATATCGGCCTTACTAATATTCCCAGTCTTTAGAACCTCATCCTTTAACCATTGTAACATCCCCTTCCAATACTGACTGCCTACTAAAACTACCGGAAATTTTCCGATACGCTCAGTCTGAATAAGGTTAACCGCCTCAAAAAATTCATCCAAAGTGCCAAAGCCTCCCGGCATAATCACAAATGCCTTGGCGTATTTTACAAACATAACTTTACGCACAAAGAAATAGTGATAATCAAGCAAAATATCTATATATTCATTTGCTTTTTGCTCTATTGGAATCTGTATATTTAAACCTATTGAACGGCCCTTAGCTCTTCTGGCTCCTTTATTTCCCGCTTCCATTATCCCCGGGCCGCCTCCGGTAATAATCGCGAAACCCGCTTTAGCTAAAAGATATGCTGTTTCTTCCGCTAATTTGTAATATTTGTTATCCTTTGTTGAACGGCTTGAGCCGAATATAGAGACTGCTTTGCCTACTTCTGAAAGCACTTCAAAACCTTCCACAAATTCAGATATTATCCGAAACATTCTCCATGTGTCTTTGCGGGTAAAATCATCTTTTAATTTTATTTTGTCCACATTAACCTCCATAATCTAAATACCGTAATCCGTAATTGGTAAATGGTAATTCGTAATTAACCCAAAAAATTACTGATTACGGGTTACGGATTACTGATTACGTTTTTTTTCACCACCTCAATGGTTTCTGCCAGGCTTCTTTTAATTCACGGATATCCAAATCAACACAAACTTTTCCATCAATCCCATGCACCCTAAAATCTTTATCTTTAGACACACAACCAATTAACCCAAACGGCAGGCCTTTTAAAACCTTCTCAAATTCTTTCTGTTTTTTTCTTTCCACTTCAACAACAAACCGAGAATTAGATTCCGAAAACAAAACAAAATCATTTCTTTCACTATGGACCATGGACTGTGGACTATGGACTATACTATATGGCACTTCCGATAAAAATATACTCATGCCTAATCCACCGGAAAAGGCCATCTCGCTTACCGCAATACCAAGACCTCCATCAGAACAATCATGCATTGCTTTAATTAAATTCAAATCAGAAGCTCTACTTAACGCGTTAAATATCTTTTTAGCCTGCTTAGGATAAACAACAGGCACGCTATTACCCACAGCCCCTGACAAATCATAATAATGAGAGCCGCCCATTTCATCATAAGTCTGGCCGACTATATAAATCAAATCATCCGGCTGTTTGGCGTACATAGAAACAGGTTTATTTATATTTTCCATTATCGCGACTGCCGAAATCAATAACGTCCCGGGAATAGAAATAGATTTATTTTTAACGGCGCGCCCCGTTAGAGAACTGCTTTTTGATTTCTCTAATGGGGTGAACTCATTATAAAGGCTGTCCTTGCCGGAAATAAACGGCGCAGCGAATGCTTTAGCAAAATCATAACAGCCATATGCCGCCCTAACTAGGCTTCCCAGCCTATCCGGTTTATCAGGATTGCCCCAGCAAAAATTATCCAGTATCGCCACTTCCTTTAATGAACCTCCCACGCTGATAATCTGCCTTAAAGCCTCATCTATACACGAAGCAGCCATCCAATAAGGATCAATAAAACCAAACCTGAAATTTATCCCATTTGAAACTATTATCCCTTTAGAAGAATCTAAAACCGGACGGACTATCGCCGCGTCTGAAGGGCCATCATTTGATATACCAGTAAGAGGCTTTAAAACAGTCCCGCCTTGAACTTCATGGTCATATTGGCGGACTACCCATTCCTTAGAGCAAATATCATAATGAGAAAGCAGCTTCAATAACTGAGAAGTAAGGGTTTTCGGGCATTTAAACTTGGGCTCTTTATGTTTCTTCTGTATAAACACAGCCTTTCTTGTATCGCGCGGAATACCGTCATGCAAAAAACCCATATCAAGATCACAGACAATATTCCCGTCATAATATAATTTAAGTCTCTTTGTATTACTAAGCTCGCCAATTACCGCCAGCTCAACATTTTCTTTTTCAAAAATCTCCTGCATCCGGGATATATTTTCTTTAGGCACTGACAAAACCATACGCTCTTGCGATTCTGAAATCCAAATTTCAGTATAAGACAACCCCGAATATTTCAAAGGGACTTTTTCCAGATAAACTTCCGCCCCGAAATCCTGAGCCATTTCTCCCACAGCGCTGGATAATCCTCCCGCGCCGCAGTCAGTAATCGCGGTATACAAATTCTCATCGCGTGCTTTTAATATCACCTCCAGCATCTTTTTTTCCTGTATAGGATTGCCTATCTGCACAGCGCCGCTTGAAACGGTTTCCGACTCATGCGTAAGTTCTCCTGAAGAAAAAGTAGCTCCGTGAATACCGTCGCGGCCTGTCCTGCCTCCTGCCACTACAATTAAATCTCCTGTGTAGGACTGCTTAAAAGATTTTTCTTTAGGCAAAATCCCCACTGTTCCGCAATACACCAAAGGATTACCCACAAAATCATCATGAAATAAAATACTGCCGTTTACCGTAGGTATGCCCATTTTATTGCCATAATCGCGAACACCGGAAACCACACCTTTCATTATACGTTTAGGATGAAGAATGCCTTTAGGCAATTTACTAAACGGATAATCCGGCTTTCCAAAACAAAAAACATCAGTATTCAAAATAGGTTTCGCGCCAAGGCCTGTCCCCATAGGGTCACGTATTACCCCTCCTATTCCGGTATTTGCCCCGCCAAAAGGCTCAAGCGCTGAAGGATGATTATGCGTCTCAACTTTAAAACAAATATTATACACATCATCAAAAGTAATTATCCCTGAATTATCTTTAAACACAGACACGCACCAAGGAGCATTTATTTCCTTAGTCGCCTTCATTATCGTCGACTTAAGAAGATTATTGATTAGTTTGGGAGTTCGGAGTTTGGTGTTCGGAGTTTGGATTTTTTCCGTATATTCTATTTTTCCCCGAAAAGTCTTATGCCAGCAGTGTTCCGACCATGTTTGGGCAATAGTTTCTAATTCACAATCTGTGGGATTACGGCCTATTTTAATGAAATATTTTTGAATAGCCCGCATTTCAGCTAAATTCAAAAATAACTGCCCTTGCTTACTGATTTCTTCTAATTTCTTATCCGGAACATCCAATAAATCTACCGTGATTAAATTGAATTTATATCCTACAGAATTTATGACTGGTGACTGGTGACTGGTAACGGACCCCGCCTTGGCGGGGTACCCTACTGACTTTGTTATATGCTGAATCAACTTATTATACAAAAGCTTTTCACATACAGTATTCAACTGGGCAGGCTTAAGTTCGCCTTTAATAATATATTTCTTGGCGGTCTTAAAAGAAGTTACTCCTTCTATTCCAAGATCTTTTATGCCTTTTAAAGCAGAGTCCTCTACAGGCTCCATTACCCCAGGATTATACGCGACTTCAATGATATATTCGGAGTTGGGAGTTCGGAGTTGGGAGTTAACAGTAGTATTAATAAAATACTCCTGGGAAATTTTATCAATTAGCAATTCTTCGCAGATTTTCTTTATTTGCCCTTCGGCAATATCACCTTCAATAATATAAACCTGTATGAAGCTAACCTCGCAGACAGAATCTATCCCCAAATCCAAGATATCCTTCTTAATACCCGCTCCTACAGCATCAAAAACACCCGGCTTATCTTGGACTTCAATCGTATACAACATAAAATAATTTTAAAGTTCTTATCCCCTCGCCCCTTCGGGGAGAGGGATAGGGTGAGGGAAAACTAATTACGGTTTATTCAATAAACCAACTTTTTTAAAAATCTTATCCACATTACGAAGATAATAATCCAAACTAAAAATCTTATCTAACTCGTTTTTATTCAAATACCCGCTTACTTGCGCGTCTTCCAAAAGCAAAACTTTAAAATCCAGGTTTTCTTTCCAGCTTTTCATCGCGCAGCGCTGGACTAAATCATAAGCTTTCATACGCTCCAACCCTTTATTCATTAATCCAAGAAGCACTCTCTGAGAAAATATCAATCCGTTAGTCTTAACCAGATTATTCAACATATTATCAGGAAAAACAACTAAACCGGAAACTACTTCTATCATTTTGTGAATCATATAATCTAAAGCCAGCGTTGAATCCGGCATAATTACCCTCTCAGTTGAAGAATGGCTTATATCCCGCTCATGCCATAATGCAACATTCTCCAAGGCGACCATCGCATTACCGCGTAAAAGGCGGGCTAACCCGCAGATTCTTTCACAGATAACCGGATTGCGCTTATGCGGCATTGCCGACGAACCTTTCTGCCCATACCCAAAAGGCTCTTCTGCTTCACGCACTTCAGTCCTCTGAAGATGCCTAATCTCCAAAGCAAATTTCTCCAAAGAAGCGCCCACAACCGCAAGCACTGACATATACTGCGCGTAAATATCTCTTTGTATTATTTGCGTGGAAATATTTGCCGGCACTAAACCCAATTTTTTACAAATATATTCCTCAACATCCGGATCCACATTCGCATAAGTACCTACAGCTCCGGAAATTTTGCCTACGGCTATTGTTTTTTTCGCCTCTTTAAGCCTTTCCAGATTACGGTTTGATTCATCAAACCAAAGAGCCAGCTTTAAACCAAAAGTAGTTGGCTCAGCGTGCACGCCATGCGTCCTGCCGATACAAACCATATCTTTATAAAGTTTAGCTTTCTTCGCTAACACCTTAAGCAAATCAACAGTACCATTAATTAATACATCTGTAGCGGCACTTAACTGCACGCCCAAAGTAGTATCAAGAAGGTCAGAAGAAGTAAGCCCCATATGCAGGTATTTGGCGTCTCTTCCAATATACTGCCCGACATTACTTACAAATGCCACAATATCATGCTGAGTCCGGGTTTCTATTTCTTTTATTTTACCAAGATTGAATTTCGCGTTTTTTCTGACTCTTTTAGGGACATCGGCAGGAATTTTCTTTTTTTTCGCCAGAGACTCCAAGGTAAGCAACTCTATTTCCAGCATGGTTTTAAACTTAAACTCATCCTGCCAGACAACGGACATTTCTTTTAAACTATATCGTTCAATCATAACATCCTCCGAAATAAAACTATGGATATCACAATTAATTCCCCTTTGCGACTGTTGCAAAACTCCATTTCTGTCATCCTGCGCGAAAGCGCAAGATCTATTATCCTGTGGTTAAACCACAGGACCTAAAATGCTTATAGATTCTGCGGTCAAGCCCTCGGCTTCGCCGCGAGGCGAGCCGCAGAATGACAAATTTAAAGCATTTCGCAACAGACCCCCCTTTAACAAAGGGGGATTTTTATAATACTATTTCATAATACACATCCCGTGAAACATTAATTATACCAGAAATAAATTCTTTAGCAAACAAGAAAATTTACCTTTTAGATTAATTTTAGTGGAATTTTCAGTGGTTGGGAAAATGTTTTATACTTTCCCATACCACAAAAAACCCGCCGGAATATTCCGGCGGGTTTAATTTTCCCAAAACGGGATTATCTCTGCATACACAAAAAATCTCATTAAGATTTTTTGACAGACCCTATGGGCAAAAAATGCAATAGCATTTTTTGGATTAATTGCGGGGAGAGGATTTGAACCTCTGACCTTTAGGTTATGCGTACCACTACAGTTTTCACTGTCTCTGAATTTTTCAGAGTTTGTAGTCTGGACTATACCTTCTCCGTATTTCTACCGGAGTCTGCCGTCTAGTCTCTACACCTTCCCCGACGTTATGTCCGGGCTTGGCTCGGTATTATCTCGACGTTACATCGGGACTTCACCGAATTTGACAGATTATCCTTTAATTGTTTCCAACTAAGGAGCCCTTAGACAACAAATCCCATCGCTGCCTATAATTACTTGAAACTGGTTTACGCTGCCTTTTATCTAGTTCAATCAAACTTATTGTACTGGCATAAGTTGAAAAAACATCAATAGGCATAACGTAAAAAACAGATAAGGAAGCGATATAGATAATAGCAAAATCAAAATCATTCTTGTTATAACGCGACCTCAACATATGACGACGGTTGGTTTTAGTTCTTCTGACATCAACACAATAAGTTTGTGTTTTAGAATTAAACCAAGCGCTCTTCACTTGTATACGAATAAGCTTATCGTCAAAGTCAATTGCTAAATCATAAGGCAAACGATCGCCTACAGGTTTTAAAACTCTAAAACCTTGTTTTAGCAATTCTGTTATAACTGCTGATTCAGCTATATCTGCTTTTAGTTTTGTGTCCATTGAGCCTAACGAGCTACCAAGCTGCTCCACCCCGCGATATCTTCTTATCAAATAACATTTTTATTACCAAGACAGTAAACCGCCTTTTAATGCTTATCTAACTATACTGCTTTTTTATTAATTGTCAAACAAAATTGCAAAACAATTTTGTTTGACCCCGAAGAGAGCATCGACATCGGGGTAAATATAATTTCTTAATTCTAATTATCACTCGGAATAACTTTGATAGGGATCTCGCCTTTACGCACAACACCCAATTTTTCCCTGGCGATTTTTTCCTGATACACAGGGTCTTTTTCTATCCGCTTAAGCTCCTGCTCTAAAAGAGCGTTCTCTACATACAACCGCTTAATTTTTAATACTAAATCGCTGTTTTTATCTTTGAGTTCCTGCAGTTTAGTATACCCGGGTAAAAAAATCACCAAGAGAAACACCACAATGCCAAAAAACCAAAAACCTTTTTTGAACATAATAATTTGTATTTTTTGGGTTTATTTCTTCCAAGACGGCCCCGCGTAAACAGCTTTAGAGCCTAATTCCTCTTCAATCCTCAACAATTCATTATACTTACAGATTCTGTCTGTCCGTGATAAAGAGCCCGTCTTGATCTGGCCCGCGCCGGTAGCTACAGCTAAATGCGCGATAGTAGTATCTTCGGTTTCCCCTGAACGATGAGAAATAATAGAATTATATTTATTGGCCTTAGCAATATCTATGGTCTCAAGGGTCTCAGTTAAAGAACCTATTTGATTTACCTTTATTAGTATAGCATTACCGACTTTTTCATCAATACCTTTTTTAAAAATCTTAGGATTAGTTACAAAAATATCATCCCCTACTAACTGCAGCTTTTCCCCAAGTTCTTTTGTCATCTCAATCCAGCCGGCCCAGTCATGTTCTCCAAGCCCGTCTTCAATAGAAACAACCGGGTATTTAGCAGCCCAGCTATCGTAAATTTTAATCATATCGCTATAATTCTTAAGCGAATTTTCAAAATTATACTTTCCTTCTTTGCAAAATGAACTAGCCGCGCAGTCAAGCGCCAGATAAATATCTTTTCCCGGCTTATACCCCGCTTTCTCAATCGCCTGCAAAATCAAATCCAAAGCCTCATGATTAGACTGCAGATTCGGAGCAAATCCACCTTCATCTCCTACAGAAGTAGCCAGCTTTTTTGATTTTAAAATTGATTTAAGATTATGGAATACTTCTGTGGCATACCTCAAAGCCTCTTTAAAAGTAGGAGCACCTATAGGCATAATCATAAATTCCTGAATATCCAGATTATTATCCGCGTGCATCCCGCCGTTTAAAATGTTCATTAACGGGACCGGAAGGATATTCGCGTTATTTCCTCCAAGGAACTTATACAAAGGCTGTTTCTGCTCTAAAGCCGCGGCTTTAGCAACAGCCATAGAAACGCCTAAGATAGCATTAGCGCCTAATTTACCTTTATTATCAGTCCCATCCAAATCTATAAGCATTTTATCTATCTTTCTAAAATTAGGCTCCAAACCTTTTATTTTAGAAACAATTACGCTATTTATATTATTTACCGCCTTAGAAACTCCTTTACCCATATACCTTGATTTATCACCATCTCTAAGTTCCAAAGCCTCATTATCGCCTGTAGAAGCCCCGGAAGGCACAGCCGCCCTGCCTAAAATCCCGTTATCCAAGATCACATCCACTTCTACCGTAGGATTACCCCTTGAATCCAATATCTCTCTTGCCTTAACATCATGTATTTTTGCCATAATTAACCTCCAATAATATTTTTAAAAATTATACAAATAACACACACAAGGCTAAATTTTAACACAATTATTGTTATAGTCAAGGGGCTTTTATGACACTGCGGAATGACGATGATAATTCATGCCATACTACTTCCCCCTTTAACAAAGGGGGATTTCTGACGTAGGCAGATCCGCCTCCGGAGGAAAGAAGGATTTTTACAACGCTATTTCATAATATGAGTTTTTACAGAAACTTCTCTAAACTTTTAACCCTAATCTTTCTCTAAGTATCCCGCGGACATACTTCATATTATTTATAGCTCTTTTAAATTCTTCCTTAGTTATTTGCTCACCGGGATACCTAAAACTAACCGCGAAAGGTGTTAATTCTTTGAGTTCATTACGAATAGCCGAGAGCAAAGGGTCATTCTGCAAAAGCAATACTAATAATTCTTCTAAATCATGCTGTTTAGGAAATTCTATTTCACGGGATGCCAATAAAGCTTTCAGATATTTCTCAATACATTGCTGACAATGAAAAGCAATAATATATTGCTGCCTTTTTCTTCTTTTCTTTCTCAAATCCAATACTGTTTCGTAATCGCCTTCGGCCTTTTCAACCCATTCATTAATTATATCTTTGTTTTTTCTCATACAAAACCCTGCCCTGATTTATAATTTCTTTAATAAAAGGATCAAAACTTTCAAGCCGTTCTTTAACTTCCTTAGGCGTCTTTACAATAAAATCCATCGGCACTAACCTGGGATATAAAGCATCGCTTACTAACCCAAACCTTTTAGAAAACGACAAAGTAGTATTTACTATAATCAACAAATCCAAATCGCTGTCTTTATTTGGATTACCATGCGCGTAAGAACCAAAAAGAATTATTTTATTTGGCTTAATTTTCGCGACAATGCGCCGCACGACTTCTTTTAAAAATCTCCTGTCAACCGGCGGCTGCAATATCTTTATTTTATTATTAACTTTCACTTTAACCTCATCTTTATTCTTATATTGTAGTTTTAGTTTATATTTGATTATAATAACTGTCAAGAGAAAACCTGCTATTTACCTTCCCCCTTTAACAAAGGGGGACTAAGGGGGATTTTTATAATGCTATTTCACGATGTAAATTTACAGGCGGAAAATTAAAAACTATTTTACATCACTCAAAGCCGCCTGCAGTTCATCAGCGGGCTTATCTGATTCAAGTAGACTCAAAATTTCACACATACCGGAATCCGCGGGTTTCAAACGCTCTTCTTCCAGCCTTAAAATATTCCCAAAACAGCAAATAACCTTATCCAAATTTTGCGCAAAATCCTGCCTTACGCAGCTGCTAACTAAACATTCTTTAATCCGCTGAGATGAAGGAATAATTCCCGCGTTAACCATTTTTTCTATTTCGAGCCATTCAACGCTATCATTATTCAACTTATTCGTGTCATTGCGAGAAGAAACGCTTTTCAGCGGCGACGAAGCCTGCCTACCGGACAGGCAGGCAATCTCATTAAAAATCATTCTAAAATTATTCCGCGGGCTAATCACCGGCTGATTAACTATCGGCATTGCCCGAAAATCGATTCCTCCTATATCTTTTTCTATTTTAGGAATCAATGGTGAGCTTGCCGAACCATCTATTCCGCCTTTATTAAGTTTTCCCATTTGCAATGAAGATGAAGCCATTATATCTTTTTTTAAAGAAAGACCCTCTAAAGGAATTCTAATAACAGCTGTTGTTTCCTGATTTTCGTCTCCTTTAATCAATTCAAACTCGCCGTTTATTTTCGGATCACAAAGCATCTCTTTTACACATTCTAAACCTTCATTATTTTTTCCCCGGAAGATATTATTTTGTTTCTTCTGCGAATTAACAGCTGATTTCACACCCAACCCATTATCTTTAATTATAATTACCAAGCTCTTAACAGAAGCAAATATTGTTTCAATATAAACAGACAACTTAATACGGCCTTTATAATCCTCTGAAGGGCCAGCGTGGCAAACAGCAGGAATATAATACGAAACTATACCATCATAAGCATTCTTAATAATCTCTCCAAGAAGATACTCCAACTCTCTTCCTTTTACAACAGGATAGTTATATTCGTAATTTTTAAACCTAACAGGAAAACTATCAATAAAAACATTCCTCGCGCTACCAAATTTACCCGTATTTTTTTTCCACCACGTATAATCGCCATTATCCACATGCGCGCCGTCCAAAAACTCAAAAAACACCACCTCTTTATCTAATCCCTTCTTCCTAATAAAATCCATTAAAACGCTTTCTACTTCGCTGCTATTATCAATCTTTGGAGATAAATCATCTTTATTGTCCTCTATTGCTGAAGATACAGCCATAATCGTATCTGTCTGCGGAAAATTATTATTGAATAACGCTACAGCCGCTACCTGTTTCATTGATTCAGCAAAAACACCTACCGGCTCATGGGTAAAATTTATTAAATGGGAAGTATGTCCCTGTTCCCACAATAAATCTTCGTCATCGTAATTTATATCTTTCTCAAGCAAATGTGCCAATTCATGGTCAACGGTATCTGTTGACGAATCAATCCCGCCTGCTTTTAACTCCTCACGGCCCATAGTTTCTGCCATCTGCCGGTTTAAAAACATAACTTTCTGCTTTTCTCTAATCCCAAACCTTCCGGTAAAATCCACCCTATCATTTACCAAATAAACCTGCTCCAGCCCAAAATTCCGGGCGATAGATAAAGCTGACTCGATAAACTCCCTTTCTGCCTGAGTATAATTATCAGGATGAATTATAAATTCGCCTTCGGGTATTACAATCCCTGATTTTTGAAAAAAAGAAACTTTTTTTTGAAAAAAAGGTATATCTTCTGGCTGGGGGATATCCCCGATAGTCAATCCTGCCTGCTTAAATTTTTCTGCCTGAGCAGATGCCTTGTCTTTATCCAAAGCATCCTGAACAGCTAAACGCTGAATAAATAAACTGATCTTTTTCCCGGGATTATTTTTATCAACTGCGGCTTTAGTCAGCAATAAAAGTTTAACGTATTTTCTATGTATATCCAGCTTTCCGGAAACAGTCAATAAACTTCTCAATTCCTTCTCAGAGATATTATTATCGCCCTTATTAATTTTCTCAGCCAGTTTAACCACCATCGGATCATTCAACAAAACGCTCCAATAATCCCTTTTGAATTCCCGTTCCCAATCTCCGGGAAACCCCTGAAATACAAATTGCGGATCAACTTGAGCCAGCGTCTTATACGCGATAACTCTATAATAATCTATCGCGGTATATCTTTTAATATACGGTAAAAAATGCGTTTGGTCCTCAAATCCATTACGGTCAAAAACCTGCCGCAGAGGTATTTGGAATACGATACCCAACTCTTCCCGGTGCCTGCGCAAAGGCTCAGGAATAAACTCAATAAACTCTTCAGGCACAGGCCCGATTTTATACCCTCCCTTGTCTATAATATGGCTGGGCGAGCCCTTAACACTAAGTATCCTGTATTTACCGAAATTTGTCAGTTTTCCTGTCCGCGGGTCAACCGCGATAAAATCACTTTCCGCCAATATTTCTTTCTCCACTATTAACGGCTCTTTTTTACCCTTATCTGCGATAAAATAAATCCTAAATCCCTCATCTTGCGCCAAACCACAGTAATCTTTCCACATTTCCTGAGAAAACATGCAGTCTAACTGAGGGATAGTATTGTCAATCTGTTTAATACGGCAAATGGTCAATCCGCGTTCTAGTTTCTTATCGGTTATTTTTCTTAACCCGGTAAGTTTAAACCTTCCGGTAACCGCATCCTTAGTAAAAATGAACATATATGCTCTCTTGCCATTATTATTTATTTTCTCTACCCTGTCTGCTCCTTTAAATTCAGTATACTTGCCTTTACCGAAAAACCCGATTTCATCCATCTGATTGCCTTCTCTTTTAGTAGATTTATCCACAACTAAAGCCATTTCTTCTTCTGCGCCCGGCCCATTATCCGACATTTGTTCACAATACTCCTCTTGCTGAAACTCATTTTCCTGCAGAAAAAAATTAACTACCAACTCACCTTCCATATTTGCCTTTTTCAAAGCATCCTGCGTATTCTGGGCAGACTGATGATGATATTCGCCTTGTAAATCAATATATTTCTGAATTTCCTGCTCTATGGTTTCATCGGCTTCCGGCAAATAATCTAAATGGTTTATAAAATATTCTATAGTCATAACATGCCCTGTTTGTTCCAATTTAGAACGCTGCTGTTCCAGTTTAATAGCCTGAGACAAACACACGCCTTCTTGAGGCAATGGAATTTCTTCATATTCATAAACAACCTTTGGTCTTATCTCCAGCATTTTACCCGGTTGAGTAAGAAAAACCGCAACATGCCTAGCCTTGCCAAGATTATGCGGCTGGCCGGGAGAATCAAGATAATCAAATAATACCTGCGGCTGTATACCTTCAAAAGCAATACGTATCTTTTCTAAAAAATAGCTACTAACATCTTCCTTCTTATCTAAGACCTGCCTCAATTGATTACAAATCACTGGTATATTATTAACCGGATCTTTTGAAGCCGCATGAGAAAGAAACCCAACAATAATTCTAAGCTCATTTATTTTTATCCGATTCTGCGAAACCTCTTTAAAACCGCTAATAAGCTGTCCTATCAATGGAACAGCATCTAACTGCTCTTGAGTATCAACATTCCAACTATCAGCTAATGCTTCGAACAAATTATCATCAATAGCGCTTAAACTTAAACCGGGATTACTGCTTAATGCGAATAAACCGGTAAAAAGATCTCCATAGAAACCATTAAGCGCGGCATAATCACCAAGCCCCCCCTTGATGCCATGACTAGCTATATAACGAAAAAAAGCATCCTTAAACCGCGCCATTCTCTCGCTAAAAAGATCAAACGGCAGATTATTCAAATCCAAATTTCCGCTTTCTAACGCCTGAGAATATCTGCGCATAATCTCTGTCTCCTGCTGTTTATAAACCTGCCCTATCTGCGCTTTTATCCTTGCCTCAACAGGCACCTTAAATTCCGCGGGAATTAATTCTAAAAAAGGGCGGTAAACTGCCTGCGCCTGAGCAATAAAATCATTGCGCCGGTTAAAAATCCGCGGCCATAATTCCCGCGCTTTTTCCTGCTTTTCTATCTCTGCGGTATCATCAACTGTCTCAATTTGGAGCTGGCTGGAAAAATCAAACGCGTCTGGATTTAAATAAAAAACATCTCCATAGAGCATGCAAGAAAAAACAAAATATTCCCCATTAACATCCGTAAGTAAACAATGTTTTGGGATCTGATCCGTAATATCCAATTTCTTGCCATGACAATTAAATAAATACTGCCTATCCGCGGTTTGCCCAATTATGAATCTTTTAGAATCATTCACCAGCCCTCTAATAAATACTTCCTTTTGCCCCCGCACATAAACAACATCCCCCTGCTTATCTGCCATATAAAAAACATTTTCTCCTTTAAGATAACGCACCTGATGTTTTTTAACATCCCCCGGAAAAAGATAAGGCTTTTCATCTCTATAAAAAATCTCTGCCCTTTTTACTTTATCTCCCGAAGGCGGCATAATCTCATAAAATAAACAACTATAGTCACCGTACAATAAAGAAGACCTATCCCTGCTTCCTAAAGAATGCCTAAAGACCACCTGTTGTTTTTTCCTATCCCAGATACGTTTATGAGTAAGATTATATTCTTCCCAGAATCCGGGAAATATCAATTCTTTGAACTGAAAATCAAGATCCTCCAACCGCTCTTTTGGCCTATAGAATTTTTCTCCATTGTCTCTGGAAAAATTTTCTATGAATTTAATCTCCGCACCGTCTGGCCCTGCAGGTATAGCAGTTATTACCGACACAATTCCATCTTTACAACCCACCTGAATATCATTAGCATAACCGCCGGATATCGCGGGATTAGTATCACCTGGACTCTTTAAATTAACATATCCTAATCCCTTAGCTGACATAAAAATTGCAATAATCCCTGTAGAATCTACGTCCACATAGCTCTGAAAACGCGTAAAAATACAATTACCCTTTTTTAAATCAAACAAGTCATACCCGTCATTAGCACAGTTTTTAATAACTACAGCGTCCACATTATCAAGAATCTGCCATGTAGAATACGGTATAAAATTACGGATTTCTTTAGGCTCAGGGGCACGCTGGCTGTGGTCATAATATATTAAACTGCCGCCTGTTACCTGATGAACGCTAAACCTTCCCGAAGCGGATAAATAAATCTTTTTGGAAATTACATAATTTTCCTGCGGGTTGCAAACATCTAAAAGCATTTGATACCTATTATCCGGTAAGTTATCCGGGAAGTTATTTTCTATAATTATAAACCGTTGATTATAAAATACTATATTGCCTAACTTAAGTTTCAATTTCACTGGCAGTTCCTTTAATCCAGCCGAGCCGCCGGCATCCTTATAGCAGCGCATAACATTAACATTGTCATTAGCATCATAAACGAGAAAAGTATCACTGTTCATTCTCTTAATCTTTAATAGGCCGCCTAAAGAAATAGATAAGTTCTCTGAATTAGCATCACAAATAGAATCTCCCTGAGTAGTATGTGTTATTATAAATTCATTCGGCGCGTCAGCAGGCCTGACAGCGCTTAACACCAGTTCTGGCTGTCTGGAAACCCGGTCATCGCTTTTGCGCTTGGCGCCGTCAATAATGGGACTGTTGCGAAATACCATTTTTGTGTCTTTGCGAGGAGCGAAGCGACGAAGCAATCTTGTTTTGTCGTCGGAGAATAAGATTGCCGCGCTCCCTTCAGTCGCTCGCAATGACACTTTTGGGGAGTTTCGCAACAGTCCCATAATAGGCGGTTCAACAAAAAAATCATTTATTGCTTCTGAATCAATCTGCCCCTTGATTAACTCAGGCATAGCCTGACGGTTCTGCAACCGCAGGTTCTCTTTAGGAGCGGCAAATTCATAACTAGTAACTACTTCTTCAGAGGTAATAATAATGATATGCTGCAGCCAGCTGGAAAACAGCTTTTGTTCTTCTTTGGTTAATCGCGCATTAACTCTCTTATCAGCCAAACGCGCGAATTCCTTCATCCTCGGAGGATTTAAAGGAAGCGCAATAAACCTGTCTGTTTTAATAACCGCAAGCCTGTCTTCTTCAGGCCTTAAATACCAATCCCTGTCATAAGAAATATTGCCCTGCAGGCTCTCTTGTGTAAAATCAATTAATACCAAAGGCAGCTGTTTGTCTCCTCCTAAGGTTAATTCGGGTATTCTCACCGCTCCTATCTCTTCCAGGCTTGCGGCTCCATGCCAATCAAATAATCCCTGATTCATAAATACGATTGCTTTCTTGTCCCGGGGACAGGCTATTTTTTTAAATCCTGATTCATAGGGCAGAATAACATACCCCTGTTTTTTTAACTCAGTTATTGACTGCTTAAGTATTCCTCTTGCATACCCCCGGATTCTGTTAATAACAAAATCATTAATAACTTTTTGCTGAATCAATCCTTCTATCCCCATAATCACCGCGTTTATATACTGAATCCTCTTAATGACCGATAAATCTGTATTTTCAGCTATCCGCCTAAGCACATATTCCATCCCCAATTCAAAATTACAAACTTCTCCCGGTTTTAAACTCGCGGGGATTATTATCTGGTCTTTGGATAAAGGCACGTCTAAAAGCCTGCCTAATTCAACTTGAAGAGATCCTTGCGGCAAAGCATTTCCAATAATATTTAAAGGCACATCTACGCTAAAAATAACCTTGCCGCTGCGGGAAAAACACACTCTTTGAAGTAAATCTTTTTTTCGCACCACTTCAATACTTTCAAGGCTGTCTATTGCGCTCTGTCCGCTTAGTATCTGCGGATGCTTTGTCCCTAAACCCGGGACAAACATCCTGCAGATAGTCTGCGACCCCATACCTAAAGCATTATCAACAATTGTTATGAACCGCGCGGAAAGTTTAACCGCAATAAATCTGTTTTTATTTTCTCCTTCTAAATGGGCTCTGGAGTTTTTTGAACATACAATAGGTTCTTCTTGATGAAAACCGTTTACCTTCCGGGCTTGCCGGCCCTCTATCTGAGTAGTAATATCTACTGAAACAATACCTGGATAACAATTATGAATTCCTGTTTCAATACTTTCCAAAGAGACCTGTTGATTATCACTAAGCTGTGCGCCGCTTTGCGGGATTTTATCTTTAACACTCAACCTTACTGCCGTGCCATGTTTAATATTTAAACCTGCCGCCTTTTGAAATGCCCTAAGTGAGGTATCTCTAATTTGTATATAAGTCTGTCCATTAACTGCCCTTAATATGGTAAGCTGAGACGCTGGACTATCAGCTTGCATAGAAAAAACATCTATCCTGTCCTGGCCTGTTGCGTTTAACCAGCCAGCCATTTGTTTTATTCCAAAGCCGAATAATCCAATCTCAAAACCAAACGCGTCAAGGCTGTTATCTATGCCTTCATAAACAGCCTGCCGCCTGAAATCTTTATTCTGGTTAAAGACAGCTATTGAAAAATCAAGCTCATCATAATCAAAAGTATCCGCGTTAATAAAATCTACTAATTTTTTACTCCATCTTCCCCTGCAAAGTTCGGTAAAAATTAAATCATAAAGCCGATCCTGGTTCTCCATGTAGCCTATACGCAACCGCGAACAAAGCTGCTTCAATGTATCCTGTGGTAAACTCCGCGTTACCATGCGTTTTACCGCCCACAGTAAATGCTCTGTACTAACCCCTGAGAAATCCTGCGCAGGATCACTGTATTCAAATGAAGCCAAGCTATCCCTAATCGTTCCTATGTCCGGTAATTTCCGTTCATATATTTTTATAGGGAAATACCAATATGCATTTTTAACCAAGCGTATTATATTAATACCCGAAGATACTTTTTCTGCCGGTGTAAATTCCACTGCCAATCCATTACTAAAAGGAATATTCAGCTTTGAATTACCCCCTATATATGTAACTACTGTATTTTTATTTCTAACTACTTCCGTTTTACCGGCTAAAACACTGCTTGAACTTACCGGTATAAAAAGATTCATCCCCCCGCTAAAATAACTCTTGATAGTCTGCCCAAACGGTGTACGCACCGGTTCTTTAAGGCTATATTCGCCATCTTTAAATGACTTTTGGTATTCTTTGTAATAAGTCTCTTTTGACCAAGAGATTTTTGATGTTAATCCCGCAAGATTGCAAGAATTAACGAGATTGGTATATGTTGTGTCATTGCGAGCCGAAGGCGAAGTAATCTTATTAACAGATTGCTTCGCCGCTAAAGCTCCTCGCAATGACACATTATTTTTAAACCATTGAGCCAATATCAAACTGTAATACACCTGCCTGAGTTTGGCGTATCTTCGAGATGTGTTGATTTCTTTGGTTAGTTTGGGGATGATTAATTCTTTAATCAGCTGGGTGGAATATGTATTTAATTCTTTGGAACGCGGGTCTTTAAATTCATATGATTTGTTGGTATTCTGGTTATGGGAGGACGCAAGGCCCTCCCCTACAATTTTTTGTCTCCTGTTCCCTGAACCCTGTCCCCCGTCCCCTGATAAATAATCTTCCTCCAGCATCACCTTTAATACTGCCTTATACACATACGCGGAAAGAATCGTCTCTCGTCCTTCGTCTTTCGTCCTTCGTCCTTCGTCCCTCGTCTCTCGTATAATAATCTCCCCCGGCACTATCCAAGGACGGGTTAATGTAGGGATGGTTATGTTGTCGTAGCCATATAGCTCTTCGGCTTTTTTATACAATTTATCCCAGTATTTTCTGCCTTCAACTGTTTGAGGCGATGTGTATAAGGCAGTGTCTTTCTTTAACTGCACATCTGCTTCTAAAAGGATTTTTCCTATGTCTGTCTTGGCTAATTGGTCATCTATGATATTATCCGGTGAGTCAGGCCTTAAGTTTACCCAAAAGCTTTCATTCGGCAGGCTTACTCCTATGAAGAAATACTCCAACAGTTTACTTATCTCTTGCTTTATCCTTTGTTCCTCTCGTCCTTCATCCCTCGCCCCTCGTCCCTCGTATTCTCTCTCCCCTAACAAAAAATTCCCTTTATCCAGCAACAGCTTAAAATCACTGCTCTTAGCGTCATACCCAAGATAGCGAAGATGCAGCGGACGGTATTTATCCTGCGTTAATGTGCTTCTTAATCCGCTGATATAGCCTGAAAGGTCAAGCTGGCCTCTTGTGGTGAGCGCTGTCGAACCAGAGACTTGCGCTAATCCGCTTTGCTCAAATATCAACAGAAAGCTTAATATTAATGCTATGATTTTACTTTGCTTGTTTAACATAGTTGTAGTTTCTAATAAACAAAAAAACGGATTGACCCATTCTTATTTTAGTCAATCCGGATATCTTTTTTCTACTTTTTTATTATAGTAGCTGTGGCAGTCTTGATTACCTCCATAATCAGAAATATCGGATCTTTAAGGTGTTACATCCCAATTAAAAATTTAACTTTTCAAGTATACCTTATATTTAGGTAAATTTCAAGGTTTTTAGGCTATTTTCAGAAAACCCTTTCAGGCAAATTTTAGAATAAATAAACTTTGACTTTACTGAATTAATATGGTATTTTATCCTTTATAATAATTAAAAAATTCATTTTACGGGCTGGCGCAGAGGCTGGCCTCTACATATTAATTCATTTATATAAGAAAGGTGATTTTCCTGTGAACAACCAACAAAAACCACTTAGCAAAAAAATAAAAATTTTCTGTAAATTATATTGGGTCAGAGTACTACTTATAACAATTTTAACTACATTATTTATTTCCGTAGTAATTCTTGTCTCTGTAGGATTAAAACACTGGAATAAAGCTGAGCCGTATTTAAGAGAATCTCAGCTGGCTATGATACCTTTGCAGTTATACCTGCAAATACTCATGGCGCTGATATTCGGCGTTGTGTATACCTTTATGTGGTATTGGCTTATGTTTAAGCATGGCGCGCAAAGTTTTACCCAAACATCAAAAAAATCCATCGCAGGAGGATCCATAGGCATTACTTGGAATGATGTTATAGGAATGGATGAAGCTAAGCAAGAAGCTTCAGAAGTAGTAAAACTTATTACTGACCGCGCGGAACTCCAGCGTATCGGGGGTAAAATTTTAAAAGGAATACTTATGCTCGGGCCTCCGGGCTGCGGAAAAACTTACCTAGCGAAAGCAATCGCCACTGAAGCAAAAATGCCGTTTATCTCTATGTCAGGTTCGGAATTTGTTGAAATGTTTGTAGGCGTAGGAGCCGGCAGAATCAGAAGTTTGTTTAAAAAAGCGCGGCAATTAGCTGAATATGAAGGCGGCTGTATAATTTTTATAGACGAGATTGATGCCGTAGGCGCTCAGCGTTCTACTGACAGCGGGATGGGAGGGCAAAAAGAAAGCAATACTACCCTTAACCAGCTATTAGTTGAAATGGACGGCTTAAAAGAAAAAGATATTAATATTGTAATAATCGGTGCGACAAACATGCCTGAGTTCTTTCTTGATCAGGCGCTTCTTAGGCCGGGAAGGTTTGACCGCAAGATATACGTAGATAAACCCAGCTTGGAAGACAGAGAGAAATTATTCGCTTACTATTTAAAAGTGGTTAAATTTGATGAAACCAGCGTAAAAATGGACCGGCTCGCGCGCATCACTGTAGGAAGCAGCCCCGCGGATATCGCGAATATTATTAGAGAAGCCGCTCTTATTGCCATCAGAAACAACAGACAAAAAATAACCATGAAAGATATAGATGATGCCAGAGAAAGAATAGCGCTGGGCATCAAAAGAAGAGTTAAAATGAGCGAAAAAGAAAAATGGCAGGTTGCTTATCATGAAGCGGGGCACGCCATAGTAACCTACCTGCTTGTGCCCTCTAAAGATGTATTTAAAATAACCATTACTCCCCGCGGGCATACAGGCGGAGCTACTTGGGTGCCTGAAAAAGAAGAAATATTAATTGAAGACCAGAAACAGCTTCTAAACGAAATAAAAATAAGCTTGGGTTCCTACGCGGCTGAAAAAATAAAACTCGGATTTACTACCTCCGGAGTAGGCGGAGACTTTTCAACCGCTTTATATACCGCGCATAACATGGTCTGGCGAATGGGCATGGGAGAATCCGGGCTTATCGGAGATTTTCACGCTTTAGATTTCTACCGCCGATTAGGAAGCACGCCTTTAATCTCTGAAGAAATGAAAACGCGCCTTGATAAAGACACGCAGAAAATAATGCAAGACTGCCTTAAAGAAGCAAGTGACCTGCTTAAACAAGAAAGCGCTCTTCTAGACCGTTTAGCTGAAGAACTTATAAAAAAAGATGAACTCAATTATGATGAAATCGAAGCTATTTTCAAAGAATTTGGCAAAACGCGTCCTGTTTCTTAAAACCATCCTAATAGTAATATTCATTTTTTGCGGCTGCTCTTTAAATGAAGCGAGGCCAAAATACATATTAGAAAACACGCCCGAAGCTATTCAGGAAATTGTAAAAACAGAATACCATTTTGATATTAACGCTTCTCTCTTTGAAGATACGCTTTGGATTTATATACCTGTTGAAGATATTTTAATCCCTCCTGAAAAACCAAAAAAATACACGGAAAAATTTATTTTCGGAGACAAAGAAACAACCGCCAAATTAAAAAATTACCGGCTGTTAATTAACTATTTAGCAAAACCCAACCCTGACCCGCAGGAAAAACAACAGGAATTTGAATTCAACAAAAAGGTAATTGAAAAAATAAGCAACACTTGGATGGTAATACGCCGTGTATTATTTAGCATCGACCGTGAGAATTCTAAAGAACCGGATTTTATCTGCATGGTGATAACTGATATAAAAAATGGCATAGAAGTCCGAGAATTAAGCTATTATCCTGACCTCAAAAAAGTATCTTATGGCTATATTTCACCCGGGGAATACCAGCACCGAATAGTTCAGGAATATGAACCTATTATGGAAGCAATAGGCGATAATGAAGGCTTATATTTAAAATATTACACTTTAACTTTAAAAGAATTTATACCCAAACAAATCCGCCACCGTATAGAACTAAAATTCAAAACTCCTGAAGTAGGAGAAACCGTGGATATAGACGAAGAAGTAAAAAAAACTACCACCTTAACTTTAAAAATCTATAATTTTAATGATTTTGATGAAGCGGAAATGTATAACTTAGTAACGGGGAAAAAATCGCTTTACAATAAAACCGTGTTTGAAACTAACCCTGCTAATTAATTATTTTTACCTTACGCGATACTGCTTTTAACTTGCCTTTTATAAATAAATTTATCGCTTCAGGATAAATGCGGTGTTCCAGTTTATGAATTTTCTTCTCCAGAGTTTCCAAAGTATCATCCTCTTCTATCTTAACCGCTGACTGCAGAATAATCGGGCCGTTATCCATCTTTTCATCTACAAAATGCGCGGTCACGCCAGTAATTTTCACGCCAAAGTCAAACGCGTCTTTTATCGCCTGAGCGCCTTTAAAAGAAGGAAGCAGAGACGGATGAATATTTATAATCTTATCCCTATACCGGCTAATAAACTCTTTGCTTAACATACGCATGAAACCCGCCAAAACTATCAAGCCAATATTATTCTCTTCCAAATATTTAATTATTTTATCTTCAAATTCCGCTTTATTTAGAAATTCTTCTCTTTTAACTAAAGCAATCTGGACACCCGCCCTCTTTGCCCTGTTTATAACAAATGCCTGCGGGTTATCACAAACCAACAAAGCCAAATTGACTTTGAGCTTCCCCTTTTTCACCGCTTTAACAATCGCGGAAAAATTACTCCCATTCCCCGAAGCAAAAACCGCTATATCCATCATAGGACAAACCTCCAGAATACCAGTTTCACAAGCTCCTCTTTGGTTCTTGTTTTTGAAAGAATCAGTAAATGATTAGTCCAACTAATTTGTGTCACCAGTGGTGACACAATCTTATTACAGTTATATGTTTCGTAAAACTGCCGCATCCGGTACAGTCCACGACGGGTAAAGCCTTTAAATTCAGGATGCCTGCTTTGTATATAATCCGCCAACTTTTCTACAACTGCGTCTCCCCATTCGGCAAACTCAATTTTTTTGCTAATATATTCTCCGATACCCCAGTATAATTTTACCAGTTCGGCATTTACGCTTTTTATGGCATTATACCGGGCCTTCTGAATCATAACTACAACTTCATCAAACTGTTTATTTCGCCTTTTAATCAATTTCATAATTGTTCCTGTACTTTTATTTGTACTGCCTTACTTCTTACTCATCCAAACTTTATTTTCTTTCTTAGCTATAGTTTTTGTAGGGCAAACTTTAAAACACTCTCCCTTATTATCACAAATACTATAATCAATCACCGAAAGGTTATCTACAATTTTAATTGCTTTAACCGGACAGGCCTTTTCACATTTACGGCAGGCAATGCAGCCGACTGAACAAACATTCAGGACATCTTTACCCATATCCAAAGATTTACATCTCACCGCGTAATTTTTTGTCTCCGGTACAAGGTTAAAAAGTCTTTTGGGGCAGGCGGCCACGCATTTTCCACAGGCCGTGCACTTATCTTCATCTACCACAGGCAGGCCTTCTTCATTCATACTGATAGCGCCAAAAGGGCAAACTTGCGCGCAAGTCCCGTATCCTATACACCCATAAACACATTCTTTAGGCCCGCCCATAACCGCAGACGCGCTTACGCAATTCTTAATTCCTTCGTAAATATATTTATCCTTTACCCTCTTACTGCCTCCATGGCAATGCAGGACCGCTGTTTTTTTAATCTTACTTTTAGCCTCTATGCCAAGGATTTTAGCAATCTCGCTTCTTGCCTCTTCCGAACAAACAGCGCATTTATCCGGAGTAATCGAACCTTCGATCAAAGCCTCGGTAAAAGCCATACACCCTGCTTTACCGCATGCTCCGCAATTCACGCCGGGCAATTTAGCGTGTATCCTTTCCACGCGCGGATCCACACTAACGCAGAATTTCTTCGCGGCTAAAGCCAGGCCTACTCCGAAAAGTATGCCTAAACCACCTAAAGCTAAAATAGGAATTAATATATTCATCTTTATAAAAACTATACTCTCCACTCACAACTCACTAATTAACCACTAACTAATTAACCATTTAACTTCATTACTATCCAAATTAGTGTCATTCAGACTGTGTCGTAATTGCATTTTTGGTAGCCGCTCCGTAAGCGGAGCGTTTTACCAGCGTCGGAAACGCAACCTAAAGGTTGCGGCTACCGCGTTAAAATATGGATTGCGACCCTGCACCGTATGGTGCAGGG
>JBDRLG010000161.1:0-3790 GCA_043813255.1 Candidatus Omnitrophota bacterium | reverse complement strand
CTGTAATACGGAACATTCTCATAACAATGCTTTATAAGGCCCTTAAGCCTTTCTGTCTGAAACTGCCGCAATCTCTCTCTATCCCACCACTGAGATTCCTTCAAAAGATTTTTGTAATAAATATAAGTCCTGCCATATCTTACCTCAAGCGGTATCAATCTGTAAAACCTTCCCAATACGTTCTTAAAAATCTGGCCCGAGTGCTCGTAATCTTTCAGGTATTTATATATAAAATCTTCCAACATTTCTATCCTTACTTAACAATACTAATTAACCGACAGGAGTTCAATTGAATCCTGAAGCTCTTTTACGAATCTTTCCACCCTGAATTGAGACTCAAAGTATAACCTATTGCGCCTGGATATCTGCCTGGTTAAATCTCTGTGATCCGCCAGGAATAAAATATGCTTCTTAAGGGCTTCTCTATCCCCGGGCGTAAACAAAAATCCGTTTTCTCCTTCCTTAATCACCTCCGGAATTACCCCTACGTTTGTGGCAATAATCACAAGTCCTGCAGATAGCCCTTCCAAAATAGACAGCGGTAGACCCTCGGTGTAAGAAGGTAAAATCAGCAGGTCTGAAGCCCTGAAATATGCTCCCTTTTCCTGCCCATGCTGCAGTCCGGGAAATTCAGCCATACCTTCTAATTGATTTTGCCGTATAAAGTTATTGATATCATCCAGCTCTTTCTTTGAAAAGGACAACTCCCCCACAAAGGAAAACTTTATCTGTGAGTTTTCCTTTTTAATATCCGGCAAAATATACAAGGCATCAAAGAATCCCTTCTCTTTGCGGTGATTTGCTATGAAAAGGATATTGAAACCCTCTCCTGCTTTATGCTCGCTATATAAGCCCTCATCCGCTATGCCGGTTGTAATCGAGGCGGTTTTTATACCCGGGCTGATTTGCTCAAACTGCAGCCCTATATTCTTACCCTCGGTAATGATTAAATTTACCCACCCCAGGGTTTTAATTATAAATTTTTTTAATGGTTTATTTGAGCTATTATAAAATTTTAAAAAGTCTCCTCCTGGAAACCTGCAGGCAATCCTTGCCCTGCTTAAAAAGCGAGCGCTGATAATAAAGCTGCTATCCCTAAAAAAACCCCAGAAGCCCTGGGATAAGTTTAAAATTACGGCCTGCGGATTGTATCTTAGAAGATAATATAAAAATAAGAATAAATGCTTAAAGGCCAAAAATAGATTGATAAAATCCAGCCTTCCTATATTCTCAATTGAAATTCTTTTGTCTGAAATATCTACAAAAATCAGTTCTGATTTTTTATCATCCCAAAACTCAAGGATATTTTTATTAACCAGACATACGCCGTGCTGCGGAGGCGGAAGTGCTGCCGGAAACAATACCTTAGCTTTTACTTTCATTAACTTCTTTTTTTCTTAATAAATTCAGATAAATACCGGCAAAAAACCAGAATGGAATAGCATGATACGGCAGCTCAAAGGCAACATTGGTCAGGGCTAAAAAGAACATATATACCAGATAGAAAAATATTGGGAGCAGAAATAATTTCTTTCTGGGTAGCCTGAAAATAGACGAAAACAGATATAAATAGATAATAAAAAAATAGGTAAGCCCGATTACTCCACCTCGATAGAACATATGAATGAAAGAATTATGTGGCTCAAGCCAACCAACGTCCTCCGCATTATCATTGCCCAGCCATAATATTGCTTGTATAGATCTGTATGGCTTACCAAACGGCACTCCCCAAATAGGACTCTTAAAACCACCTTGTAACATATCTTTCCATATATATAACCGCCAAATTATATTGCTATAATTAACAAAGTACCTGAAGCCGATAGTATTGCCGCTGTTATCCAGAAGGGTTGCTTCTTTGTCAGAAAACAAAAACTTATTAGCTTGAGAATACCTCTTAAATACTCCAGAAAATAAATCATGGAAGGTCGACTCTATTCTACCCTGGTCTCTCTCGTCATTATATATTCTAAATATAGGATACTTTTTATTGTGTTCATCCAGCAATTCTTTCGGTGTATTGGAAGCGAGTTTCTCTGTTATCATTTCCCGGCTTTGCTGATACTCTGATTTTATATTGCCAAAATCCACTGTTGACTTAAATTCTGTCCAAAGAGTAATCACACTGGATCTCTTAAAGATTGCCGTATAGCTAAAGATGATCAATGCCGCAATTAAAACCCTGGATACTATTTTGGCTATTATTTTTCTATCAATTTTTCCCTGCTTGAGGGAAGTTATTAATATTATAAATAGAAAGAATGCTGCACCGATGAAAGCCACATAGCTGCCACGGCACTCATTCTGCATTAAAAGCGGGTATACAGAACATGCCAGAGGAAAGAAATAAAACAACTTGAATAGTTTACTGCTATCGATCATAAAACAAACGATTACTGCTATAACGATTAACATGTTAATGCGATACGATTGATTGAACCTCAACAAAAGCAATGCTTCTAAGGCATAAAGCAAGACTAATGTCCGTAATCTATACCTTAAATATTGCTTCATATTAATCTCGTCTTTAAAGTTAAAAAAGGCTATCAGGATAATATAAGAATAATAAAACATCGCTGCATTTCTAAAAGCTAATGTACCAAAATACCTAAAACCGGTGATGCTTTTAATTATGATAAATAATGCAGCTAATAAGAAGAAAATAAGAGGAGCTTTGGAAAGCATAATTTTCCTCTTTAAGAAATAAATAACAGTATAGATAAACATAGCCATCATCAGCATCTCACCTAAGAATAAAGGTAAGTTAGTAAAAGGCAGGGCTATGTGAATTTTAGCAAAAGCATTCTCAGGTAATACAGATTGCCCTATTATATAGATAAAAAATAAATCCAAGAGCAATTTACCGCTATTTATATATTTTAGAATTTTATTTAACATTTTCTCATATTAATTGTTTTATATATGTCAAAATATTTGTCGGCGACGCCATCCCAGTTGTAATCTTTTACAATCACCTCCTGCAGACAGGCCGCCTTTCTTCTTGCTTCTTGGTAATTATTCAAAACGTAATCTATCTTCTCTGCCAAATCCAAGAAATCATCGTAATTAAAATAAGCCACTCCCTCTTTTAGAAAATACCTGTTTACCGGAATATCACTGCATATGATCGGAACTCCTAAGGAAGCTACCTCCAACAAAACCATGGACATCGCTTCTTCATAGGAGGGAAAAACAAAAAACTTCGCTATCTTCATCAATCCCATCAAGACTCTGCGATTATTAACCGCCTGGTGAAAAAAAATATTATCAGCGCTATTTTGCTTAAGGTACTTATAATAATCAGGGACTTCATGCAGCCTGCCGATAATAAGCACATTGATTTTTGTTTTTGTTTTCGCAGCCGCCTTAATCAACAAATCTACGCCCTTGGTAGGCATTATTCTGGATGAAGTAAAGAAAATATATTCGGCAGACAGGCCCAGCTTATCCAATATCTCTTTTGCCGATTTAATATCTACTCCCTCTTCCTCTACGCCGTTAGGAATATAAACTACCCTTCTTTTGTACTCATTTTCATAATAGTCCTTTAAGGGAAAAGCTACAGAAACTACGATATTTGAAAAGCGCATCGCAATACGTTCCATCAGTTTAAAATACGACTTGACTAATCTGTTCCATTTTTCGACCATATAGGGCCTACCGTGCGAAGTGGTGATTACCGGATATTTAAGACGCAACAACGGTAGACTAAAGGCGCCGTCTATGTGATGTATATGGACAAAATCATAATTCTTTAAAAAGCAATGCAAACCGTAATAAAGATAATTCA
>JBDRLG010000160.1:0-8395 GCA_043813255.1 Candidatus Omnitrophota bacterium | reverse complement strand
GAATTTATAAAACAACTTATACAGAGGCGTAAACCTGCCAAATATCAAAATAAGCCCTACGATAAATACTCCTTTAAAAAAACTTGAATAACTGTCTTTTCTAAAGAGTACTGCGATAAAAAACAATATCAAAGGTATAATTCCTAAATAAGCCAACAAAAGCCAGTCCTGCCGCAAAGGAGTATCTCCCTGATAATGCAAAGGGCCGTAGAAAAAAGGCATGATAAAATTTATTACATCCCTCAAAGGAAAAGACCAATAAGTAGAATCACTAAATAAAGACTGGCTGCGGTTGGATAATTTTACCAGTTCAATAAACGGTAATATCTGAAAACTAAATAATAGGATAAGAATTAACAACATGCCAAAAAAAATTGCGAATATTTTAAGGAAATCTTTATAATAAGATTGCTTCGTCCCCCGACGTAACGTCGGGGTCCTCGCAATGACACATGACACAGGCTTTAAAATAAAAACAACCGAGTATACCGCCAGCAAAACAATAGTGGCATACATTGGTGTAGGCTCGCCTCCCAAAAACATAAAACCTAAAATTACCGCGCTTAATACTATGTATATAAATTTTCCCCGGGTTAACGCCCTGTTATAAAACAAAAAAACCAGCGGAAACCATATTGCCGCGGCCAGCGTTGTAGTAAGATTTATTACCGCGATTAAATAACCGCTGAACATAAATACTACCGCTGATATAAGCCCGCTTAAATGGCTGAATTTTAAATCCCTCATTAATAAATAGAAAAACACGCCTCCTAAAAAGATATGAAAAACAATAAAAAAATTAAACGCGAAATTATAATCCGAAAGCAGGTAAATTACACTTAGAGGATATAAAACAACAGATTGAACCGTGGCAAAAAGCGGATGGCCTGAACCAATATACGGGTTCCAGAATGGAAAACTTCCTGCTTTTAACTGGCTAAAAGCAAATAACCTTAAAGGATAATAATAACGGGATAAATCACGGAAGGAAAAAATCTTATCGGAAAATAAAACATCAGAAAAATAAATAACTAATAACCCTGCCAATAACAAAATTGCCATCAGCCAGCGGAAATTTTTCACCTGCGAACATCCCCCTTGTTTCCCCTTTTGAGACTGTTGCGAGATCCCCCAAATTTGTCATTCTGCCCCGACGTCACGTCGGGACAGAATCTATAAACATTTTAAGTCCTGTGGTTTAACCACTGAATAATAAATCCTGCGATTAAATCGCAGGATGACAAAAATGAAGTTTTGCAACATTCTTAAAAATAAGCCCTGATTATATAATCAGGGCTTATTTTTAAAAATATTTTTATATACTAAAACGTACTTGAATCAGTTGTTGCGCCCCAAATATCTCCATTTGCAGTAGAATATACCCAGCCAACACCTGCAGTTGTATAGCGGGTAGTCGCGGTAGCTGTAGCAATACCTGTGGCATTAGTAGTAACTGAAACATACGGATTAGGAGGGATACTTCCATTTAACATAACTCCTGTTGTTGCATTAGTAGTTAACTCTGTAACTGTCGGAAAAACGGCAGTTCCGCTAGTCGCGCTTTTCGCGTACCAAATAGAAATACCGCTTCTTAAACCTCCCAACGCGCCCCTGCATGCTGAATCCTTGGCGCTAGCCTGCAAATTAAAAAATGTAGGTATAGCAACTGCCGCGAGTATGCCCAAAATAACAATAACCATAACTAATTCGATTAATGTAAACCCTTTACGCATCAATCCATCCCCCCTTTATTTTATTGACTAAATTTTACCAACTCTCATATTTTTTTGTACTAGTCCAAACCCTGCCTGTCTGATTATTATACTGATATTTATTCATAAACGGGTCTAATAATCGGATCCCCCTTGGGCCTTGAAAGATATTAATAAAACTTCGTTTTATCACTTCAGAACTACGGCCTTTTTCGATTTACTTTTCTTCCTGTAATTTTTCTAAACTATCCGGCAGGCGGTTTTTAACTATGCTGTAATGATTTATTGCCATACGGATATTTTGTAATTCATTGCGTAAAGCTATTTCTTTAGCTGTTTTTAAAACCATCTCAGCATAAAAAGAAAACATGCCTATTAAGGTAAATATTATACACGCGCAAGATAATAATTCAATTATTGTTAAAGCCGATTTTTTTTTACCCGTCGCGTTCATAATTAAGACGGCTTAAAGACTTTAATCAAATTCCACATAGGCAAAAATATAGCCAGAGCCATAACTAAAACCATAACTGCCAAAATAAAAATCATTATCGGCTCAATATACGTAGTCAGGTTCTTAATCATATACCCTGATTCAAGGTCATAATAATCCGCCACGCTTAAAAGCAGTTCATCAACCTTGCCTGTTTCTTCCCCTATGGCGACCATCTGGATTACAATTACAGGAAACAGCCCGCTTAATCTCATAGGTTCAGAAATACCTTTGCCCTGATTAACACTGGCTTTTATGCTCTCTATCGCCCGGGAAATAATAATATTGCCTGAAGTCTTGGCGGATAAATCCAAAACTTCTAATATCGGCACTCCGCTCTTCATTAATAAAGCGGTTATCCTGCTGAAACGCGCCATAGTCAACATAGTCACAAGCGGCCCCAAAACAGGCACTTTCAATTTCAAACTATCCCAAATAACCCTTCCCTTTTTGGAATTAATAAACTTAAAGAAAGAAAAAACTGCCCCTGCTATCATCAGCAGGAATAAATACCATTTTTTAGTGATTAGCACATTCAGGCCGATCAAAATCCTGGTAGGCAAAGGCAATGCCGCGTGCATCTGGCTGTAAATTACCGCGAACCGCGGAATAACAAAAGTAACTACAATAATAAACGCGACACAAAGCACAAAAAATGCCAGTATGGGATACCTGGTGGCTGCTTTTATGCGGCTTCTGGTATCTGATTCCTGCTCAAGTAAAGATGTAAGCCTTGATAAAATCTCAGTCATAGAGCCGCCTGTTTCAGCCGCTTTAATCATACTCACATACATATCGCCAAAAACCCGCGAGTGTTTTTTTAAGGCGTCTGAAAAAGATAAACCCCCTCTAATATCATTAGTAACTTCCTGAATAATAGTTTTAAAATACTTGCTCTTTGCCTGCTCTGAAATAGCGGTTAAACTGGAAAGTAGTGGCAGGCCGGCTTTTATTAATGAATACAACTGGCGGCTAAATGAACCCAATTCTTCCAAAGACACTCTTTTAAACCTTTTCAGAATTTGCTCAGCGCTTAAATCCCGAACCTCATCAATAGAAATAGGCACATAGCCCATATCATGCAGTTTTGCCGCGGCAGAATCTTTATTATCCGCCACTATAATCCCTGATACGGCTCTGGAGAATTTATCTCTGGCTTTATATTTAAAATTAGGCATTCAAGAAAATTTAATTATTTTTTAGTGCACAAACCATAAACAATAAAATACATCCTAGAACCATTAAAATTCCCCCTAGAGGAATACGATATTTATAAGCAAATTGTTCATTAGATTTAAAGAACGATTTGTTTAATGTATCCTGCATCTTTTTTAATATCCCTCTGTCAACCAAGAGAAATATACCCAGGAGCAAAATTATACTGCCTAAAACTAACAATACGGCCATATGACCCCCCTTTTTTTAAGCTTCCTGCGTTACTCTCAGTACCTCTTCTATTGAAGTAATTCCGTTTTTTACTTTCTCTAAACCATCCTCATGCAGCAGCCGCATGCCTGAACTTACGCATTTTTTCTTTATTTCATTTGCCGGCATTTTAGCGGTAACCATATTTTTTATTTCATCATTTATAATCAGCAGTTCGTATATCCCTATTCTGCCGGAGAAACCGGAATTTTTACAGTTCATACAGCCTTTGCCGCGGTAAAATTTTATCTTTTCATTAAAGCCTAAATTTTTACTTACCTCTTCAGCCGGGGTATATTCTTCTTTGCATTTAGGGCAAATCACCCTGACCAGCCTCTGCGCCAATACAGCGATAACTGAACTTGAGATTAAATAAGGCTCTACTCCCATGTCAATTAAACGGGTAAGAGAACTGGCGGCGTCATTAGTATGCAAAGTAGAAAAAACCAAATGCCCGGTTAACGAAGCCTGAATCGCTATTTCAGCAGTCTCTTTATCGCGGATTTCGCCAACCATTATAATATCAGGGTCCTGCCTCAAAATACTGCGCAGTCCGTTGGCAAAAGTCAATCCGGCTCTTGGATTAACCTGCGTCTGGCGTATTAAAGGAATCTCATATTCCACTGGGTCTTCAATAGTAATTATATTCTTCTCAACTGTATTTATGGTTGCCAAAGCCGCGTATAAAGTCGTAGTCTTTCCTGAACCGGTCGGCCCGGTAACCAAAACTATGCCATTAGGATGCCTGATCATTTTATCAAAATCTTTTAAATTTTCTTTCGCAAAACCTAATTCAGTCAATCCTAAAAGCACAGACGATTTATCCAATATCCTTAAAACCAGGTTTTCTCCGTAAACAGTGGGAAAAGATGAGACCCTCAAATCAAGGCTTTTATTTTCCATTTTAAGCTGTATACGGCCATCCTGAGGGTTGCGAGTTTCAGCTATATCCATACTCGCCATTACCTTAACGCGCGAAGCTATAGCGCTCTGCAAATGCTTGGGTATCTGCTGGGCTTCCTGTAAAATTCCGTCTATGCGGTAGCGTATAAGGATATTTTCCGGAGTCGGCTCTATATGAATATCTGAAGCTTTATCTTTTACCGCCTGCATGATAATTAAATTTACTAATTTTATAATCGGCGCTTCTTCAGCCATCCCCTCAAGAGTTTTAACGCCTTTTAAACTAGCTTCCATTTTTTCTACAGTTAAATCTTTCACCAGTTCTTTGGCATCTCCTAAAGCCCCGTAATACTGGTCAATGACTTTCTGTATCATCTCCGGAGTGGATAAAACTAAATCTATCGCGTTTACCTGGCTTTTTTCCCTGATTTCGTCTACCGCGAAAATATCCTGCGGGTCTGCCATAGCGACAGTCAGGCTGTCCGCGATTTTAAATAAGGGGACTGCTTTGAATTTTTTTGCGGTTGATTCGGGAAGGAGTTTTATAACTTCGGGGTCTATTAAATAACCTGTCAGGTCTATAAAAGGAATTTCCAATTGGTCGGCAAAAACTTTTGCTATGTCAACTTCAGAAATAAATCCTAATTTTTCCAGAGCTTTCTCAATAGTTATTCCGGTCTTTGCTGTCTCTTCTCTGGCTTTATCAACTTGTTCCTGCGTAATTATCCCTTTTTTTAGCAGCAAATCAATGTCTGCCTTATTAGCCATAGTGCCCCTCTAATGGTCTTTTTGCGTTAACAACTCCTTAATTTTGGAAAGCAGGGTTTCGGGGTCAAAGGGTTTAGTAATATACGCGTCCGCTCCCACTTGTTCTCCTAATTTTTTATCTGATTCCTGCACTCTGGCTGTAAACATAATAATAGGTATTTTTTTATATTTCTCGTCAAACTTAAGCATCCTGCATACTTTATAACCGTCAATCTTGGGAAGCATTAAATCCAGTATAATCAGGCTGGGGTTCTGCTGGCGCGCCATTTCCAAAGCCTGAACGCCGTCAAACGCGGATATAACTTCATAACCGTTTTTCTCCAAGCGTAATTTTATCATTTCTGAAAGAGCGACTTCATCTTCTACAATTAATATTTTCTCTTTATCCATCACAAAACCCCTTCTAAAAATATAGTGATAGTATTATATTAATAATACCAAAAAACACTTTTAAATCAATAATTATTATTTAATAACACTAACAAAAAATCCTGCTAACTTTGTGTTAAATATAGATAAGGTCTGCGGGATACCTTTCCGCGCGCAGTTTCGCAGCCCCGCAGGGCGAGGATGTTTGAGCACGGGAAGGTATCCCGCAGACCTTATAAATCCTTATTAAAACCAGCATAATTTTTGCACTATCTTTCTAATACCCAATACCCGCATTTAACTTTCGCGTTCTCTGTTATCTTAATTTCCGACTCCCTGCTTTTAGTCACAACTGCGTGCCATATATTTTTTTTAAGAATCACCGGCTTATCCAGATAAAAACATTCAATTTTATCTGCCTGTTTACTTTTAGCCAGATAAATAAGACTGCGGCCTTTAACCGGCTCAAAACTCTCAAAACTATCTATGTGTTGTTCTAACTTATTGAAATTTTTATCTCTTACAATTAAATACGCGATACGCCAGCCTGTTTTTTCTTTTTCCCTAAGAACAATACGAAAAAGATTATTCTTTGGACTCTTTGAATCTTTATTTAAATATTCAATTACCCAGCCATAAGGCTTGAAACTTCGCGCTGTTATTTTCTTTACCATTATTCCAAAGCATTTTCCAAAGTATTGGTTTTTACCGGCAGAGTAAAATAAAACTTACTGCCTATTCCCCGAGTAGAAAAAACTCCTATATTCCCGCCATGCCTGCTTATAATCTCTTTGGCAATAGAAAGCCCCAGGCCTAAACCTTTTATTTTTATATCCTGCGAATCAGAAATCTGCACAAATTTATTAAATAATTTTGGTAAATCCTGTTTTGCTATGCCTATTCCCGTATCACTAACCTCTAATTTGATACCCGCATCATCGGCTTCAGCTTTTACAGTAATTCTACCTCCGGCTTCAGTAAACTTTATAGCATTATTAATTATATTTGTCAAAACCTGATTGATTTTTTCTTTATCAATCACAAGGGGTATTTTGTTTTCCGGAAGCAAATATTCCAGTTCTATGCCCTTTGCTTGCGCTTGTTTTAGATAAAATTGCGAGGTTTCCTTTATTAAATCAACAATATCAACCACGGTTTTAAATAATTTATAGACTCCTCTTTCAATCCTTGAAATATCCAACAGGTCATCAATCATCTTTTGAAGCCGGACTACATTAATAACGGCACTATTAAGTAATTTTTTTTGTTCCTGATTAATATCCCCTACAAGCTCCTCAGAAATCAAAGCTACAGCCTCCCTTACAATAGCCAGAGGCGTCCTTAATTCGTGAGAAACCACAGCCACAAATTCTGATTTTAACCTGCCTAATTCCTGAAGGATCTCCAGCTTTTTTTCTATAGCCTTCTTTCCTTCTTTTAATATCTCAATCTGTTTGCGCTGTGTAATATCGCGGGTAATCCCAATAAGGCCTATTATTTTCCCATTTTTATCATAGCGGGGAATTTTTGTTGTAGACACATAATTATCTTCTCCATCCGGCCTTGTGGCCCTTTCTATTTTATCAATTATAGGCTTGCCGGTTTTAATTACATATTCATCATCTTTAGACATTTTTTCCGCGCGCGGGCGCTCAAAAATATCAAAGTCAGTCTTGCCAATAACTTTTTCCGGAACAAGACCCAGCCCTTTGGCGTGCGCTTCATTTACCATAATAAGCTTTCCGGTTTTATCCTTAAAATAAATAACATCCGTAGTATATTTCATTAAATCCTCAAAAAGCCTATGTTCATAAGACTTTTTTATCGATTTTTTGATTTTTTTATTTTTTTGTGTAGGTTTATTTTTCATCGTTTACCTAACCAATATCTCTTAGAATCTGCTCTACCTCTGTTTTTAACATGGGGATATCTTTTCTTGCCGTAGACCAAACAGCATTAATATCTACCCCAAAGTAATCATGAATAAGTTTATCCCGCATTCCTGCTATGTCTTTCCATGGGATATCAGGATATTTGTTTCGCATGTCAGAGGAAATTCTTTTAGCTGCTTCTCCAATAATTTCAGTCTGCCGAATGACACCATCTTAAAGATATCTTTCAATTCTATCAATCGCATCTAAAATATGCTTTAGATATACTGTATCATCCCGCTCTTTCATAAACCACCTCCATCTCATTCTTAATCCTATCCCTTAAATATGGACTAATAGAAGCCTCCGTTAATAAATCTGTCTTTCTACCCAAAACTTCTGAAAGCACTCTTTCAATCCTTACAAGATCAAGCAAACTCTTAGGTTCTGAAAAACGAGCTAAAAGATCAATATCGCTATCTTCTGTAAAATCTTCCTTTATAAAAGAACCGAATATCGCAAGAAATACGATATCATTATTAATACATGCTTCAAGTAATTTCTCTTTATTATCGATAGCTCTCATAGATTCCTCTTTTCGTCAATTACGCTAAACCAAATATTAGTCGGGGCGGACAGACTTGAACTGTCGACCTCAGCGTCCCGAACGCTGCGCTCTAGCCAAACTGAGCCACGCCCCGAAACATTTACCTTAAAATAACTCTATTCAGGTATATGTTTCGGGGCACGCCCCATACTCCATATACACTTATTTTAACTCTATTCAGGTATATGTTTCGGGGCACGCCCCATACTCCATATACACTTATTTTAACTCTATTCAGGTATATGTT
>JBDRLG010000159.1:0-45698 GCA_043813255.1 Candidatus Omnitrophota bacterium | reverse complement strand
CGTCTCTCTAACTATTTTCCAATAAGTATCCTGTATAAATACACCATTACGTAATACTAATTTTCTATCAGGCTGTTCAGAGGTTAATTCCACTGCGTCAAAAATAGTTGTGTCCCCGGACAATTCCAAATGAATATTGCTCAATATTACCTCTTTATTTATGATTAACCTAACTGTCCTGCCCGCGGTTATTAAGGAATTATTTAAAACAAGACTTGCTCCCGGTTTACAAACAATCTCCACATTCTTATCAATTATTACTTTGCCTTTTCTTTTTATATCTTTATCTTTTATGCCTTCTAATTCCCGCGGTTTCCCCAGCTCTTCCAAATAACCATTGCTTAAAAATTCGGTCTTTCCACGGTCAGTAAACCTGCCTCCTGAGCCTAAACCAGCGGCGATTATCATGCCTTTATCTTTATTAAAAACATCTTTTGATAACTGCTTGATCAATTTGCCTATTGCTGCTGGAATATTATCATAAACCTGGGGATTAAACTGTGCCTCCACAACCATCTTAAAATAACTACCCCCATAAGCCCCCAGCCGCTTGCCGTCCACAAGCTGATCAAAATCATCTGATTGTTGAAAAAACGCATCTTTAGTATAAACTACCAGAAACGCGTTAGGGATAATCTTATTAGTATTAAACTCTTTTAGCATCGTTAAAATCATTATCCGCGAAGGCTTCTCCCTGAACATTACCAGCCTTCCGGTATTGCCATCTGAAAAATTCTCTCCTAAATCAGGCAGTTTCTTTTTATTAATTTCCGATAGAATTTCCGCCATTACTGAATCTTCTTTTAACTTTTTCTCTATCGCCTGTTCTCTTTGATTTTCATCTATTATATGCTCAACAGCCATCAGAGCCTCATCCAGCCTGCTAAATACATATTGCATTTGGCCTATAGCAAATATCTCTTCTTCCTGCCCGTGGATAATCATGCTCCATCTGCCGTCGTTTTCTAAATCCGCTTCTAACATACCCGCGTAATTAAGATTGCCGATATCATAATCCCCGTCTGAAGCTGTCCAGTAAACCCTGCCTTTTCCAAAATCTTTATGCGACAACCTTACCTTCCCTATAGTGCCTATCGCCCTTAAATAATACGGCATGCCATAAGCTGTAGGCATTTCAGCGTTATACCCCACTAACCCTGTCCAATTGCCTCCTCTTTCTTTTAAGCCGCCATCGGTTACCGCACTAATTTCATTCTCCATTAAAAACCGCCTGCCGAAGGATTTTTCTACCGCCTGCATTGCTGTTGCCATCCCGCATCCATCGCCTTTTAAAACCTTGTCTGACTCTTCAACGCTTAAAAAGACTACCAGATACCCGTTAAATTCATTCACGATTTTCTTAAGCGAAGCAATCTTGGCCAAATGCGAATTATCAGAAAATCTCTTGATATTAGTAATGTAATACTGCGCTCCCAATAATCCGCCTGCTAATGCCGCTTCATAAATAGCGCCTACTCTGTTGCCTTCTTCAGGAGTAAAGAACTTAAACGGCGTCCTCTCTGTTAAATGTATCAGCTCTTTATCCGTCAAATTTAAATTTTTATTATATCTCTTGATTAATTCGCGTATCTTTTGATTAGCTAATCTAGTTATATTTACAGGCTCAAGGGCCTTGTCCGCGGTAATAACAAATAAAGACGGGCTGTCTTCCTCAGGGCCGGCTAATTCTACTTTTGCTGATTTAAAAACTCTATCCAAACCCGCAATATCTCCATTATAGTAATTAGTAAACATCTGGCTTATTAATTTATTACTTTGAGTTACAGCTTTTTGCACTATTTCAGGATATATAATAGATGAAGATATCTTTTTATGAGCCGCCGCGGGCGCGCCAACTTCCGTAGAATCTGTACGCTGATTTAATAACTCTTCAGATGCTAATCTATCCTCATCATCTTCTTCTAACCAACGTATAAGTATATATTTAATCCCGCAATTCATACATATAAGCAACCCCGCAAGTACCGTTGAAGGTTCCATATTCTCTCTGAGAACATTATTCCACATAATCTTTTGAAGCAATATTTCAAATATAAAACATAATCCGAACATATACCCCGGCACTTTTTTATTTTTCTCTGTTAGAATCAACCAACTAACTATTAAGCCAGATAAAACAGGTACCACAAATACTAAAAAACAAGTTATAGCGGATGAACTTAAAATTATAGAATTTTCCTCACTTATGCCCAAATTAGAACAATTGCTATCGTCGGAAAAATAATTTTGAGATACCCATAGCGTATCATTGCGAGCGACTGAAGGGAGCGCGGCAACCTTATTCTCCGACGACAAAACAAGATTGCTTCGTCGCTTCGCTCCTCGCAAAGACACAAAAATGGTATTTCGCAACAGTCCCTCTTTACTAATTTTAGAGACAAAAAGACCCCTCTTTGCTCTATTCGCGTAATTTCTGCTGGACGCGCCACGGGCACCGTTATTTAATTCTGATTTTTTGGGTGATTTTTGTCTTAAATGAAACAGGATGAGTTTACCTAAAGGCGGGGCTCTTACTTGAGGCAATTCAAATTGTGCATTACTTGGCTCTAATAATCTATCACATAACGGCTGTATGCCGCTTATCCCCGCGGGAGTAAACCTTATACCCTTATCAACTATACCTGCCGCGCTAAAACCAATTTTCCCGCCTAAAACCGCCGGCTCTGGATGCGTTTCTTTACTGCTCCGGGAAGACTTACCATGAGTCGCCACACACGCGCCATATTTATCTTTAAAGGCTTGACTTTTTAATAAACGCATAGTAACATTTATAATATTGGAGGATAAAAATGAAACAAAAACGTGAGTTCCTGGTATTAATTGAGCGTGATGAAGATGGTATCCTTGTAGGAACTGTTCCTTCACTAAAAGGATGCCACACTCAGGCAAAAACATTGCCCGTTTTACTACAAAGAGTAAAGGAGGCGATATTGCTGTGTCTCGAATCTGAAACCCCTTCCCGCCTTGAATTTGTAGGCTTACAAGAAATATCTGTATAGAATGCGCCGCATCACCCCTCTTAAACCTGCTATTGCCATTCGTATCCTTGAAAAGCATGGCTTTCAAGCCATCCGGCAAAAAGGCAGCCATATCTTCTTTCGCCATCCTAATGGATGTTCTACTGTTATCCCATTCCATAAAGGCGAAGATCTGAGCAAAGGTATACTTAACGAAATACTCAAAGACATTGACATGGACTGGGAAGAATTTATATCTCTTAAATAAATCCACTGCGCTAAAACCAATTCCCCTGTCAAAAATACCCGGCTCTGTATGAACCTCGTTATCACTCTTAGAAGACTTCCCGTTAACCGCCACACACGCGCCATATTTATCTATCCGGACAATAGAACTGCTTACTACCCGCCTCTTAGATTCTTTTGTCTGCCTGCAATCATCTTTCTTAAAATTTTTAAATGGAATATCTACTGCCCTTACAAATTTATTTAAATAATCTATCACGGGAATACTCTTTGCCTTTTCATAATTAAGAACTGTCGTAATAGCCACATCTGTTATTTGCGCGATTTCCCGTAATGTAAAACCCCTGTATTTTCTTGCCGCTAAAAGCTGTTCTGATAATAAAGGCATCCCCTGTAAAGATTTAATAAATTTCTCCCTATACATACGGTCTAAAGGAATCCCTGCTTTATTTGAGAATCTCATTAAATAATCCCAAGCAGGTACGGATATACCTCTTTCGTAGTTTTTTACAGATAAAATACACATACCTGTTGCTTGCGCGATTTCCGATAATGAAAACCCCCTGTATTCTCTTGCCGCTAAAAGCTGCTCTGATAAAGGCATTTTTCGCAAAGATTTAATAAATTCCTTCTCCGGCAGGCGGCCCGGCATAAGTATATACTCAGGTACTTTTAACTCTTTAGCAAATTTTATTAAAAACCCAACTCCCTGTATAAACTTTCCTTTTTCATATTGGGATATCGAACCGGCAGAAACACCTGTAAGGCTGCCGACTTTTTTCTGAAACAATTTACGATATTTCCTAATAGCTTTAAGTTTTTCTGATAAAGATAAATTTTTAATAGACTCAAAAACCCCTGTATCATTTTCTTCTAACGACGCGACAGCTCTTATAGTCGCTATTTTTGCATCATTATATTCAAACCTATTAATAACATCGGAATAGATAACCAACAACTCTCCTTCTTTTATATCCACTCTCTTTTCAACTTCGTTATCTACCAAATATGCCGTAAAAGAGCCTTCCAGGCACAATAAAGCTTCCATGCTCCTTTCATTTTTTTCTTGGTAATGATCTCTTTTGACTTCTCCATTTACAACTTCAACAGCAATGCTTACCGCCGCATTTCTTGGTGTTACATTAACGCGTTTAGAAACAGCACTCATTCCGACTCTGCTAACCACAGCTATCAACTGACCCTTATCATCTTTATACTCTTCAACGGCTAAATTATCGCTCTCATCCTTAACCAATTCTTTATAATCTCTCTGCTGCGCAGTGACGCTTGTCTGCCGAAAAACAATATAATCCGAATCTTTGCTAAAGTTAATACCCGAATCCGTAAACAATGAAATCATATCACCCGCTTCTAAATGAATTTCCAAAGAGCCTATTTGAACTACAGCCGCGCCATTCTTTAAATACAATACGGACTGATATTGCTGTGAAGCAAATTGACTAAATGACGAACCCTTCCGATATATCCCCGTTTCAACCTGTAAAGGCAGTTCTATATTTGTACGGGCTTTTTCACCTGCCTTAAGTAACCCAATAACAAGCCTATTATTAACCTCAATAAACTGATCCGGATAAAGAGCTTTCTTAGCTTTATAAAGGGCATTTTTAACGTTCTCAGGAAGTGTTCCCGGCACAACCCCTTCTATATTTAAGCTGGATATATAATTAAATCTGGCATTAGAATAAATAATTATTTTTTCGGTTTCATCTACCAATAATGCCTGATACTCTCTATCTCGCAAAAGCTCATCGTTCGGAATAAATGCCGCGTGATTATACATCCGCGCAGAAGGAAATTCATGCCTAAACCACTTATCAAAGGTTAATTCCATTCTTTTTTGCAAATGCGGCATTTGAATTAATACAACATCCTCAGCCGATAAACCTTTAGCTGCAACCAAATCCCTCGCCTTTTCAATATTCTCCTGAGAGTTCTTAGATTCTGTCTCAAGATAAACTTCAATATTTTCAATACTCTGTACCTCCATGCCGCGGCTTAATAGTTCTTGTTTAAAAACAAGTTTGAAAATTTCAGCTTCGGACAAACCATCTAAAGCCGTTTTTTCTACGTTCAAATAACCTACGGCAACACCTTTTAAATTCTCTGTTGAATGGCCTGTACCGCCAACAAACATAATCTTGCTGGCTTTACCCAATAAATATAATTCTATAGCTTCAAAAATACCCTCTAAATATTCACAGCCAAACACCATAACAATATCAGCTTTTTCAGGAAGCGCGTCTCTTTGAGCGAGGAATAAAGATAACTTTTTAATAGCCTCAAAAAACTCCGTATCATTTTCAACCGCGGAACTAGCCTTAAAATAATCCATGGTAATTCCTGCGTCTAAGGAAACATTTAAGAAAGCGCTTTCGCTGCTGGCAAAATAAAAAATTCTAATTACGGTTAATGAAACATCCTCACAACATGCTGCATCACTTTCAGGAGCCGCCGCAGGCGCGCCAATAGAAATGCTGCTGGCTTCTTTAATCTTAATCCTTCTGGAAACTTCTGAAGTAAAACAGGGGGCGCTTCTATTTTTCAACTTCTCTACCAGAGAAGAAGAGCAGGGTGGCGTGCCTGGCTTATTTTTCCTTTTTATTTCTATAACCGCCTGTTTTGCGATGCGAGTTATTTCTTTGTCCGGAACATCCTCTTTTGCCAAGGCTTTAACCGCGCTCTCCCCCACCAACTCACCCAAGACCTCTGCTATTATTTTTTTAACTTGCCAATACCTGCTGTCTTTCAACACCTCACATAAAGACTCCATTGCTTCTAAAGTCCCTATTTCCTTTAACGCTTCAACAATATCACGTACACGTAAAGCATCACCAAAACCACAATGTCTTAACCCAGCGATATGTTTTTTAATCTCTAAAGCTGGAGTTAACGCGTTAAGCTCCTTAAGGCTGGCCATGTCAGCAATACGATCTCTCTCCCAAAAGGTTTCCTCTAAACCACGAGTATATTTCTTTATTTTAAGTTCATCTGTTAAAGCCCCTAATTGCTCTAAAACCTCAAACGCTGTCCTGCAGACAAGAAAATCTGGATCGTCTAAAGCTTTAATAGCGATATCTTTTATTCTCGGGTCATTAATCTCTGCTAAGCCTTTGATCGCTATAGAACGGGTATAGGAGGAAGAATCTTTTAAATCAATATCATACTTTTTAGTCTGTAACTCTCTAGTTAACGCGCCTAATTTATTTAATGCCTCGGCTGCCGATCCGCGATAATTATGATCTTGATAAGTGATGTACGGAATCAAGGCAGAAACCGCCTTTTCATCTCCAATCTCTCCCAAGATTTTGAATATTTTATAATCTTTTTCCCATCCTAGATTAAAGCCTAATGCCTCAATCAAATGCTTAACCATGATTTTTCTTTCTAAAGGAGGCCGGCTTAGTAAACTTTTAATTACCCTATAGGGATCAACGTCAACGTCTCTATTATATATTATATTTTGTATTTCCTTTAAAGAATTGCCGTAAAAAGGATCACGATTAAAATGACGACTCTCTCTTGCTTCTAATGCTTCTAATATTCTACCTATTAGGAGACCCAGAAGAACAAAAATTATACCAATAGCAAAAATTAGGTACAACACAATAGGCTGGTCCACAAAATCATCCCCGCCAAGGCATAAAAAAGCCGATAAAATAACTAAACCGGATAATAACCACTCTTTTTTCCCTCCCTGCTTTTGTTTATTCTCCATGGCAGAAGACGCTTTATTCTCTAAGCAAGCGCTTTCTTTTGAGCTAAAATAAAAATCCGGAGGGGATCTATTTTTTATCTCTTCTGCCAGTGAAGAAGAAACCGCGTCATCCCGGTAAGATATAGACGAAGAGCAGGGAGGCGTGCCTGAATTATCTTTTTCTTTTATTTTCCTAATCGCCTCTTCCGCGGCAGTCTTTACTAGTATGGCAACACTTTCTACTTTGACTGTCTGCTCTTCTTGCTCTTCTTTATGCTGCCTTGCTTGTTCCTTAGCCTCTAAAACAACCTCTTCCAGAGTTTGAAGCGCTCTCTTATCCCTCAAATCAGCCAAGGCCTCTGCTATTATTTTTTTAACGTACCAATACCTGCTGTCTTTCAACACCTCACACAAAGACTTAATTGCTTCTAAAGTCCCTATATTCTTTAACGCTTCAACAGCGGGTTTATCGAAACCAACAGCATGCTTATCTTTCAAATCAGCAGTGTATTTTTTAATTTTTAACTCTGGGGTTAACGCATTTTCTTTTTCAAGAAATTCCATCGCGTCTATGCGGGTCCCCACATTTATATCTGTCAAAGCAGTAATAGCTTCTTTAATCTTGAACTCTGTGGTTAGCGCGTTAATCTGCTCAAGGATAACCATGGCATCCATACGCACCCTAGCATGCTTATCCTCTAAATCACGAATATCTTTCTCTTTTTTAAATTCTTTAAGTGCCTCTTTTGAAAGCCTTGATTTTTTTAGCGCGTTAAACGCGGTTTTACTCACAAGCGAATCTTTATCTTCCAGCAATTCACGGAAAACATTAACTACCTTCTCATCTCTAAATTTACCTAAGGCATTGGCCGCGGCACTGCGCACGATTTCTTCCTTATCTTCCCGGGCTTTAGCGATTAAAAGCTCTATTGCTCTGTCATCCTTTAATTCGCCTAAGGCATTGGCTGCTGCCGCGCGGATATCTTTATTTTCATTCGTTAAAACCGGTGTTAGCATACCATACGCCCTTGGATCAGCTGTTTTTCCTAAACCTTTAATCGCGGCTATACGCAAGAACAACTGCTTATCCTTTAAATCACAACTATATTTTTTAATCTGTAAATCTACAGTTAACGCGCCTAAATGCTCTAACGATATGGCCGCAACCGCGCGAAGAGCTGGATCAAGACGGCCCATGCACTCAATCAAGGCAGGGACTGCGCTTTTGTCTCCAATTAGTCCCAAGGCTCTGGCCGCGGCTATACGCACATCCGATTCTGAATCGGCTAATGCCTTAATCAAAGGAGCAACCGCGCTTTTTTCTTTAATATATCCTAACTTTTCAGCTGCCCTCATGAGGGCGGCTGCTTTCTTGTCTAAGCCTGAATCGCTTAATTGTCTGATTAAACCCTGAGCGTCGGATACTTCAGCAGAATAAGATTCGCAATTCTTTAACTGCTCTATCTGTGTCTTGTTATCTTTCTCAAACTGATCCATCTTCTTTAATACTGTACGCACAATTTTAAAATGCATTGCTTTATGCTCTATCTCTAAAGAAATCAATAACGCGAATAATTCTTCAAACCTAATATGCAATTCTAGATTTTTATGCCGGATATTGTTATCCTTTGCGGCAAGATTTTTTTTCAAATTCATAACCATTGCCTCTTTGTCTCTCATCTGTTCCTGTGTATATTGTATTTCACTACACATCGCTCCGTATCTGAGGCCGCCAAACACGATAAACGCAAGAGTAACAAATCCCACATACTTGAACCCTAGAGGTATACCCAAAAGAAGGACTATTGGGACCAACGGCAGCATCCATAATATCTTTGCCTTTGCCTGAGGTCTAAAAATAAAGATATCTTTAATATGAGCAATAACTCCCAAAAGTAAGAAAACGCTAATCAAAAACCCCAAAATACCCTTGAACGTCAAGATCATGATTGGAGGAGGAATAAGCGAGGCAGGCAGAGGTGTAAATAAAATGAACAGCCCGATAATAAAACCAAGCCAGAAAAACCTCTGCAGATAAACAGCATGCCTTACCTGCCTTAACGGCTTATCATCGAAAAATACATTTTTATTTTTATCTGTGCTGGCCTGATTGGTTTTTTCGCTGGTTTTTCCTTTAAAAAGAGAATAAAAACCCCAGCCGTTACAGCCAAACCAGTATACTAAAATTAAAGAGGCAAATAAACAAGGAATCCTCAACGCCAAAGGCAGGATACCGCCAAAGCCCAGAGCAATAAGCCCCATACTGGAGAAACCTAACACTGTGCCTAACATCCACCAGAGGCGTGTGTTACTGCAGGATAACGGGCCGGATGGCAGGCCGGGCAGCCTGCTAAACAAGAAGCGGTAAGCAAACATGCTCAACACTAAGAAAGTCGCGAAAAATATGCCGATTTGCCCGGTTAAAGTAAAGTCACGCAAGACAACTAATACACTGTTGAGAACAAGGATCAGGCCGCAGAAAACAACCTCCTTCACTTTTCCCTCGTCTTTAATATAATTCCAGGTATCTTTTATTGACTCTCCAGTAGGGTCTGAATCACCCGGGCTGTTGCCGAATTCAGAAGTAGTGCCTTTTGTCCTGCCGTCATAGCTTCCCTTGGCGAAATGTGATTCCTGGCTTCCGGCAATAAGCAGGGTATTTTCTATAAAAACCTTCAACAATTTTACTGTCCCTTCCCAAAAACCCATAGTAATAATATAAAGCACCCAGAGCATGCTCTGAACTACCTGGTTATGAAAAACACCTAACAACGCAAAACCTAATGCCCATGGCATCATTGAAAAAGGATCCAGGCCTACAAAAAGCAGGACGGTAAAGGCGACAGCACAGTAAAAGGCAAACAAAGGCATGCTTACTAAGAATCCGCCCCTGATAATTCTGGCATCCTTTTCCGCCCAGGAAATATTACGGTTAAAGAAATATGCCGATGATATCCAGCAATTTAACGCCTGTATAAATCCCTTTGACCAGCGGGGGAAGGCTTTTTTAAGCTGCTGCCAGTATACTTCTCTCTGTTTATACAAAGTAAGGTAAACTGCCCAGACACTCTTAAATCCTATTCCTACGCCTTGAACTAAGCGCGCTACACACGGCTCGTAAAGCCCCTCTGTCAAATGCTCAGGATAAACCACATTTTCTGCCCAACGAGGTGGAGCTTTTTCAATCCCCTCAGGTGGATACTTTCTATATTCTTTATACCTTTCTCTTAAGCATACATCCCTGTCTATTAAATATTGTTTTGTGCGCATAAACATAAACAAGTCTTCAGAAATAATGGTGAGTAAATTAGCTGATGCCTGAATCACCGGCTCACAGGCAATAGCGCACATCCATCCGTAATAGCCTCCGTTGTAAAGCTCCATTTCACCATGTAAAAATACCTCGCCAAAACTCTCTTCTGAGCGGGCAATAACACTATAAAATTCATTATAATATGAGGCGTGCAGTTTTCTGCGCGGGATGAGTATAACCACTTTAGGGTCAGCCCCTTCAGAAATCCAGTCTAAGAAATAATTCGCAGAAAACTTATCAATACGGCAGGACTTTTCAAAATTTAAAAAGAAATCTCTTGCCCATGCATAAGGCGCTCCTCCGCATTGCGCCCCTACCTTAGAAGTCTTGGAAGTAAAAGAATGAATATAATGAATATCATATATCCCGGCTAACTCTTTCAGATGTTCATAGTTGCCTGATCCATGGTCATAAGGGATGTTGGTCATCATCTGAATGTAAATACGCTCTTTACTTAAATTCCTGATCCAGATATTATGCAGGCGGCTGTCTAAGTTATAATAATCAGCTGTCCACTGTTCAAAACTGGACCTTAAATCTACCATGTCCCTGACAGTGGATACAATGGATATCTCCCTGCGGTTGGCCCAGATAGAAAAAATAAGCATGGCTGTTTCTTCAGGATTAAGCCTTTCCCTGTTGGCTGCCATCTTTAATATACGTAATTCTCCGCGAGACCCGTCTTCAGAGGAAATATCCTTATAATCATTCATAAGCCTTCTTAACTCCAGGACATCTTCTCTGTTGGCGATTATCTTATCCAGAAGTTTATCATTACGTTTTCCATCTACTATAATCTTGCCCCTGTATTGAGGCAAGAAACTGCTGTTTCCCCCCTCAATCAACCTTATTAATAGATGCTTTATCTGCGCGTAGCGCCTTAAAGTATCATAATTAGTCAGGAGTATTCCCAATTGTTCGGCCTTTTTAAGAATTTCATTTTTTGCCGGTTTTGCCTCGTTTATATTAGTGACTACCCATTCAACCTTTGAGGCAAAATCAATCTTTCCGCTATCCTTCAAATTGTCTTTATTGTCCTTAATGTACTCATATATACGGTATTGTCTCAATATCGCCGCTAAAACCTGCCAGTTCCTTTTCTGGAAATTTTTTAGAGTAGCTCTAAAATGGGGCGCTAACACATCTGCTATAGTCAAGATTACTTTTTCACTAAAAGCAGGTAAATTTAAACAGATACTGATCATATCCATAGGCGCTAATTTACCCGGTATCATATCCAGCCTGTGTTTAATTTTCTTAGCTAAAGAAACCAGGTTATAGCCGCCTTCAAGCAAGAAATTATATGACCAGTCAGACAAGGCAATTACACTATAAAGGTAAAACATAGAAAACGGCACAATTAGAAGCGAAAAAAGCGGCAGGCTAAACCAGATAAAGTTCATATACAAATACCCGGCAAAGAAAAATAATATGGTTGTCCAGATAATACCGGATATTTGCCGGGCCAAAACCATAACTATGCCCCATTTGCTTATTCCTGTAAAACCAGTGCACCAATAATAATAAACATTAGATAAGAAATCCTTAGGATGCGCTAATAATCCCCATAACAACACGCCCCCCGCGCCAAAAATAATAAACGCGGCAGTCACTGCCCAGTTAACGCCTCCATAGATAAACCAATTAAGCAGGCCCATGCCTATCACGCCAAATATAATTCTGGTAAACATCCTTGGCAGGGAAGCGGCGTTTAAAATATGGGTATAGTGGTAATTACGGCTGATAAATTCTTTTCCAAAAAGCAGATAATTAAGCGCTGTGGGTTCAAGGGAATCTACCCCTTCCTGATCGCATACTGCCTTATAAGCCTCATTTGCCTTAATATAAGCTAAGTTTGTATGCGGGAGCTTACCGTTGTTATTAATCAGCTCAAAGAAAATATCCAAATAATCCGAAGCAAAGAATTTTTCTATCATTTTTCTGCGCTTGGGCCAAGGAAAACAGAAAAATCCACCTTCAAAGATATACTTAAGGCATTCCTTTGCTTTAGGATCGCTAAATAGCTTCTCGCATTTCCGGGTATCATCCAAACGGATATGAGCTATTTTCATATTATGCTTTTTCCACTTCGGGCGCTTTGTCCATTCATTAGGGATGTGATCTTTCCAGTGTTTGGGAGCCCATTCTTCTTCTATATGCTTAATCATTATCTTAAGCCGCTTATCCGGGCCCGGGTCATCAAAGCGCAGATTACCTTCCATCCTTATATCTGCCATCTCATTTAATAAATCATGCGGGTTCTGCCAGTCGTTAATCTTCTGGTCAATCTGTTCAAGGTATTCTCCCAATTTAGCTGTAAAATCTAGCGGCACGGAAAATGGTGAGACGATAGAAGAAACAGTATTGTCCGTGTTTTGGCCTAATTGAGCCGGCCGGAGATAATTGCCATGTTCATCTTTAAACAGCGGATCCAGCTTCGCGCAGAGATGTTTAATAAACGCCGTAGAAAGGCTTAAACTTCCTTTTTTCGGATGTTCTGGCCGGGGGTCTTTTGTCTCTGAGGCTGCCCTTTCCCAGACAATCTCCCTGATAACCATATACATCAGCTCGTTATAAGTAAAAACAATCCCCCGCCTAAAGTACTTTAATAAATTGCAGACAATCGCTCTGCGCGTCTCATCCCCATAGGCATTATCTTTGGCTTGAATTGCCGCCTCTAAAACCGGCTCTGCCACTTTTGTGCCTGCGTACCAGCGGAATAAATCCTGAAGAACAACATCCTGCAGGAAATCAACTTCCGCTGGATAGGGTATTTTTGTTTTTGCAGTAAACTTCCAGTCTGGAAATACTTTTTTAATCCTGTTAATCTCTTCATTCGGTATACACTTAGGCATATACATTAATTTCCCGAATTTAATATCATGATCCAGATTCATATATCTTTCTCTTCTACCTAGCTTTGTATTTACCTTTGTATTTACCGCGCCGCATCCATTATACTTCTGCTCTATTTCTCCTTCGAGAAGCAAATGATACCCTTTATTTAAATAATCCCTTGCCTGAGCTTCAGTAATTACCCCGCTTTGCAACGCCCTTGCCAAGACATCTAACGCGGTTATCTCGTAGCGAGGGACTCTGTTTTCCTTCTTATTTTTGCCGCTTGCCCCCTTAAACTTATTTAAGTATGAATTTATCTTCCTTCTATCTAAGAATACCCTTACCTTCCTTCCAAAAACTTCATTCTTTATATATCTCTTTTCTGTAAGACGCGCAATTAAATCCTTTCGAAAGTTTTCATCCTTGCTTGTATCAAACTTTTCTACCCATTCCTCAAGAATATTCTTTGCTTTCTTACGATATTCATCTGGTATGTGATCATGGGGATCAAGGATAGTAACCTCGTCATCTTTCTCTTTTTTCTTCTCGATAATCTTATAGATAGTAAATAACACAACTGCTATGCCTAAAAGCGTGATTATAATACGCGCGGCTTTATAATCTGAGGCGGGCCTGCTCAACCGCGCGGCTGGCGCCAAGAACAGATTATAACCCTGATTAGCCAGTATCTTGGCTGTAAGCGTGCCGATATAACCATACTGCCTGCCCTGCTCTGAACAAGGAGACTTGCGGTTATCTCCTTCTTTAAGCATTATCCCTTCGGTAATTATCCTGCCCTGTTTAACCGCGATAACCTCCGGCAGGATTTCCGATCCGAAATACTGCTCCAGTTTATTCATACTGCGGGAGAAATCCTCAATAACATTGCGGTAATACTCAGCCTTTTCCGGCTGGCTGGCAGATATATAACCATTATAAAGGCGGCGGGCAACATTTATAACCTGATAAGTATAGGCAGGAAAGATTACATTGCCCTGCGTCTTCGCGCCAGAAGCGGTTTTTTCAAAATTTACTCCCTTAATCTTACCAATAGCAGGGTGGCCTAAGATAACCTCAAAGGCATTAATAGATTTTTTAAAGAGATTATCTATGTCTATGCCAAAAGCCGATAATCCTTCTTTTCCCAAAAGGCCCATTGCCAATAATCCGGATTCCATAGAATAATTGCTGGCTGTCCATTTATTATTTAAGAAAACTACGTCTGAAGGCATTAACTGCTGGCTGGCAAGGTCTTTAAGGCAGGCATTAAGCCAGGCTCTATGTTTATCTGCCGGCTGTTTAAAAATATCTCCTAATCCCGCCCTCTGCAAGAGATTAAATATGCCCGCCATATACAGGTTATCTGACAGGCTGCACTGCTGGAAACTGCTGTTAAAGCGTTTTTTATCAAATACAAACGCGCCGTTAGGATACTGATCTTTTTTAATCAACCTGTCTATGATATTCAGGCTAGGCCGCAGATAAGTATTGTCATTGTTTAGTACAGCTGAATTAATACTGTAAACAATATATTTCAGGGTATCTGTAATATCCACCTGCCTTTTTAAACTCTCTCTTGGCGGCACACTGTCATAAAAACGCACCTCAGCCAGAAACGGCCATCTGAACCCTACCCATCCCTGCTTAATCCAATCCGGGTTACGCGTAACTTTGCTAAGGCCATGTTGAATCTGTTTGGCTGTAGTTTTATTGCCGGTAAGCAGTGATACAAACATCAGCTCCGGCATATCTTTTAAATAGCTGGATTTGTCCGCGGCGTTAATATAAGAACAATATAAATCATCCATGCCTGATATAGGCTTCAGTTGAGAGAAATAACTGTTCATACTGCAGGGAACCAGGCTGTTATTTAATGTCTTACTGGTTGTTTCAGTTGACCGGGATAAAGTATATTTAAACTCAGGGTAGGAGCTGAATTTACGGCGTTTATTCAACACCTCGTTAGGCACCATGTCTATGCCCTTAAAAACACGGGCGATTTCTTGTTCAGTTATGACGGGAGCCTTTAGTAATGAGGGCTGATTTGACAAGCCATTTTTTATGTCTCTGGCTAAAACATTAAAGACGTTATTATTCAATTTGTTTTTCAGTAGATTAAACAGGCTGTCATCCTTGCTAATTAACTCAATATAATCGCCGATTTTCTTCATTGCCTCTCTATTTCTCTTAATTGAAGACAACTCATAAACATTGGCGGTAGGATAACCAGAAGGGTCACGCCAGTATACATATAAATTCTTGTTCCTCTCTAAGATATATATCGGGTCTATATCAGAATTTGCCCAGCCAATAGAAAATATAGGGGTTAAACCATCACGCTGATAATAAACCGTGATAATCGCGTAAAGTTCCCCTATCTGGGCGCTTTTGTAAGGATAATAAACTTTCTCTGCGAACAAGGTCCCGTCCCCATGGAACCCTTTGACGCTTTGTTCCTCTCCCATAGTCACCCACCTGATTCCCGTGGCTTTATCTTCAGAAAAATCAACATCAGGATTAGGAAGAAATTCGTGCCTGCTTAAAAGCCTGCCGAAATTTTCTTTTGCAGCGCAGGCTGCTTTTTGGGATGTGCTTAAAATATCTTTATTTTCTTTACGCCTTGCTTTTGCTGTCCTGTGCCACCAGGGGCCCCAGTACTCCTTAAAACGCTGCACCGCGCCTTTTTCCTCTGTTTTATCAGGCAAAATCTTTTTCTTTTTTTCTGCCATGCCGAAGAATTTTTCCATTACCATCAAGAAATCATCTTTTACAGATAGATCCTGTTCAGCGCTGGCAAACCCGGGCCTGCTGACAAATAATGAATTATTCTCCGGCTTATCAGCGCGGAAATATAAACCAACCTGATCTATCTCTGCCAGGCCGCGATCCCTTAATTCCCTGCTGGAAATAAAACGGATAAAATTATTTTCTATATCTGCCACAGGAAGGTTAACCGAGACCTTGCACTGAGGAGTTTTTCTGTTAGGATAACAATCCGGCATAAATGGAAGCAAGGCTGCCTCTTCATCCAGCTCTATTATTTTTTCTTCTCCTTTAGGCGTCCTGCCAGTAACCAGAATACGGTAATCAAGATTACTATTATCTTTTGCCTGCGGAATAGCCAGATAATAATAAAAGAATGGGTCCCTGTTTAGGTTAAATCCGGACAAATCAAACTCATATTTCTGCCAGTTACTGCCTGCGCTTAACTCACACAGCGGCGGTGTGAGGTAAACCGGAAAGTTATATTTGATTTCTTTTACCGGCTTGCCATCTATATCTTTGAGAAACTCTACCTCTACTAATGTATTACCAAACCTATCCTTCCATAACTGCGCGCTGTATATCATATTGTCTTCATAGCGGGCCCTAGTCTCTTCCCAGACCTCATAATACATCCTGCCTAAACCGGGCAGGTATGGACAAACTATTCCCGCGGCTGGATTAGCGGATTTAGCCGCGCTCAATGGATTAAGGCACTTAGACTTAATCACCCTGTGTTTTTTCTGTGCCCCTAAATAATTAGGTTTTCTTAATTCATCGTCGACATTAGCGGTTTCTGGCCTTAAATACGGGGTATAGCCGGTGAATATCCTCTTCTGGCTGTAGAGATCAAACTTCTCTATTTCTCTGCCGTTAAAATAAACCTCCTCTGTCTTGCTCTCTGCTATTGAATAGTCGTCATTTTCTCTGTTGTATACCTTATTAGCCTCTACTCCAAACACATATCCGTCATTGACCTTAACCGGCTTATAAGAAATTTCTCCCTGAATATCATATCTCTTTAACACCGTGCCGTCAGAAGCAAGCTTTAATTTTTCTTCCGGCAATAATCTCTTTCTGTGTCTGCTATAATGCGCTGTTTTAGATACAAAAGTATATGGGCCTTGCTGATAAATCTCTTCTAACTGGCCTTCTCTGAGAATCTCATAACCATAAATCCAGGCCTTGGGCACTAAACCCGCGATCAACGGCTTATACACATAAATGAATCTTGGTTTACTGTCAATAATCACCCTTTCCATTGAACTAAGTTCATAGATCGGCGTTAAGCTATTATCCTGTTCTATTCTGGATAATACTGATTTAGTTAAAATGCCTTTATTATTATATGTTTTTTCTTCCACATAAGAGCTGCCCAGATCAGAATCATACCAGTTATGGCCTATCTGGTCTCCAGTGCTGAAATGCAATACTACCTGACGGGTGACAAACTCTTCATCTTTCATCTTGCCTGTAGAAGAGTAATCTTTTGTCTGAGTGCTGAGTATTCTATTCTTGTAATCCGGAGTAGCTTCTATGGTCCTGATAAACGGTTTTTCCTGCAAGGTAGGGCTCTGGAAGGCATAGGTATTGCTTCCTAATATTTCTCCTCTATTGCCTCTGACAATCACAGTGCTTTCCCGAGTAGGAATGATTGTCTGCAAAAGCTCATTCCTATAGCCTTCATGGATGCTGTCACTATGTGCCGCGGTAATATAATTATCTTTGCCTATTACATAGCGGGTTCCTCTTTCTTCAAACTGGTAGCCCGCGGTCTTATCGCCTGTGGCATTATCCACGCTGACAGCAGGCACATCCAAACCAAAATGAGGGTTGTAAAAAGTTGTCTCATTGGCATAAAAATCATTTTTTGTCTTAAGCGCCAGCCTGCTTAAATCCCAGGTATCTTCAGATTCTCTCGCGTTAATAACACTCACCGCGTAATCCTGGCGATACCCTTGGGGAGTAAATCTTTTGGGAAGGTATATTCTAGCGTTATTTTCCGCGAATGAAGGGTATCTTTCTTTTGCCGGGGTATCTCTTACATCTGTTATGAATTTATCCTGCCCTTTAAGAATGTTATAATTCTTTAAGAAAACTCCGGGATATGTACTTAAAGAAAGCATACTCGCCCCATTAAGATCGTATAAGCCAAAGTAGATCTGATAAATCTTTCCTTTAGTGCCGCTAAACCTGACTCCGTTTTTAACTGCCTTTCTCTGTAGATATATAGGTAAGGAGAACAACACCCTTCTGCCCTTTTCAATTGCCTCAGCGCCTGTCTCTATGACTATATTCCCATTACTGTCTTGAACGATCAATCCACCCTTAGCAATAAGTTCTTCTAACTGGGTAATCCATTTGGAGGCGGCGGCATCCCGCGTCAGGCTGGAAATAGCCTGGCTGATCTCTGAAATATTTTCAATGCCCTGTTTGGCGGAATCTTTCATCTCCTGCCCGGAGGCGCCTAAAGCCTGCTCATCCGTAATAACTGCCTGATGAGTTCTCAGCCATTTCCTGAAACTATCCGCTTCTTCCGCTTTTGAATAAATACCCTCCTGTTTTGCCAAACCCTGTTTTAAGCTGTCTATGTTTATGCCCTCTCTGCTCATCTGCCTTAATACAGGGTCAATAGGAGAAAGATGGACTGCCGGCCTATTTAAAAAATCCATTACCTCTTCCTGTTTTAACGCCGTTTGCAGATTATCCGCTCTCTGTTTTAACAATGAGAGAACCTGTTGTTTTATATCCTCATCTCCCAGATTAAACTCCTTTAGAGAATCCAAATATCTAAGTTTGGAATCCGTTAACAGATTTTCATAAATTGTGCATGCCGGGTCACTCTTAACATCCGCCCGCCTGCCTGCTTCTTTATTAACAGAAAGCTCTGTATAGATTCGCAGCATCTGCGCGGTCTTTGTGCCATTCACTGCCTGGTGTTTAAGATTCAGCGCTGAATACCCCGCTGATTGACTCTGGCCTAACAGGCTGTCAGTAAGGATCCCGCTTACCTGTTCAAACGCCTCTGGAGAAATCCTGTTTAATTCTATAATCAGGCAGGCAAAATCACGTTTAAGCTCAGCTATCTTCAAAGGCAGTCTTACCTGGTTAATTATATTATCCCTGGCCTGTGTATCAATATCTCCATTGGTTAAAACAGGAAGTTCCTCTGCGACCATATATCTGTATTTTGACTTAACTATATCTTCTCTTCTGGGCTCAAAAGAGCTAAAGCCGTCAATAAATCCCTGTTTCTGCTCTTGAGTTAATAATGGGGTTTGTTCAAAGAATGTAAGGACATTGCTAAATATTGGCTGGTAACCATATAACGCGGGAAGTATTTTGCCCGGCTCTAAATCCGAAACGCGTTTTTCTTTAATCGCCTGGCCGCGTTCTAAAAGATCCTGAGCCAGTTTTAAATCTGAGTGCGTCTGGCTGAAATCCTCTATAGATTCTAAAAGTTTATCCGGAGGGCTTCTGCCTAAACGGTTACATTCCTCCAGCTGCGCCAGGAATTTATTGTAATTAAAGATATCATCCTTAGCCGGTAATTCCGGATTCCATACACCTACTATTCTTGCTATAGCCGGGCTCGGATTATAATTCATATTCCGGCTGTTTGTTACCGCTATGTTTTCTCTCTCAACCAAGAAATCACCCAGCTTTAATCCAAAACACTGCAGATAAGTATCCAGGCGGTTTTCCGTAGACCTGAGGATTTCATAGGCCGTGCTTAAAGAAGTCCGGGCATTAAGGTATTCAGTCAATGTTTTATTGAATATATCTATGTCATTGCCTAATTTAAACCTTTTTCTATCGCGTTCAAAAGAACCCTGTAGTATTGTTAGCCCGGCAATGGCATTTTTAACTTTCTCTCTAGCGCGGCTGTACTCTTCAAATGATTTCTCTATCTCTAATCTATGCATATCTTTTAGCCTGTCATACATTGAATTTTTTCCAGCTACCTCTAAAGAGCTGATTTTTCTGTCTATATGCGCCGGATACCATAACACAGGCACGCTTACCCCCATAGCTGCCTGATAATAATCATAGTTGAACACGGCATTGCTGAAGCTCTCATTAAAACGCCTGAAATCAATCTCTATATCCGTATTGCGCGCCTCTGCCAAATCAGCTATCCGCGCCTGATTTTTAGCAATCACTACCTCTAATATCGCCCTGCCGATCTCCGGATTCGCCGGATGTTCGCTTAGGACTTTGAATATCTCCACAAACAAATCCGTGGCCTGGGTGTTTATCTCAACGCCCTGCGCGGTATATTTCTCCAGATCAAATCCGGAGAATACCAATTTCGCCTGTTCCGGCCTGCCTAATTTTATATTAAGAATACTCTTCTTTCTGGATAAATCCTCGCGTAATAATTTAAGCTTGGCGCCCAGCTCTTCACTGCTAATCTCTGAAATAATAACCTGATTTCTTGTCTTTAGCTTATCCAGAGATTCACTTGTCTTTGACTCTTTCTTTCTCTGGACTGCCTGGTCATAAAGATTTTTTACCTTAGGAATAACCAATTTATCCCTAAACTCTATCTGCGCAATCAAGTTCTTGAAATTATTCTCCTGCTGAATTATCACTGCCTGTTTTTCCTGCTCTAACTTAGCCTGCCGCAGTTTCTTTTCCTGTACTCTCAGTATCTTAGAAGGGTCTTTAGTTAAATTAAATTTTACCTCCTGAGCTACTTTTCTGCTGGAGTATACCCAGTATTTATCATCCTTTATTTTTACGACCTTTCTCTCTTCTCCCTGGCCTGTCTCATTCATTATTTTTACTGCCGCGGCTTTGTTTTTGGCCTCTGCCATTTTCTGCCATACTGCCTGTCCCTTGCCAAAAAATACCATGTCTATCCAGTTTTTTGCCTGCCAGGAATATTGGTCTTCGACATAATCTACGCCTTTATTAAACGCGTCTATTTTAGCCTGAATTATCTGCGCCTGCCCGCTTATCTTAGCCTGTTCATGTATAAGTTCCGGAGTAATCGGCGGCTCTAATCCGAGATCAGCTGTTTCCGGAGAAATTACCCGCGCGTCTGTATGTTTATTACATCCGTAGAACACCGCGTTCAACCGGCTGTTAAAATACGCCTGTCGTGAATTCAGGCAATTAAGCCGCTGGCTAAATACCAGATCCTGTTTATCCATGGAGATCCAGGAATCTGCTGATCCCTGATTTTGTATGCCTGCCTCTGCCGAGAAATCTCTTTGCCGCGCGTCTAACACAGCCTTGTCTGAGTCTAACTGCGCTTTAGAAATTACAAAATTTGCCCGGGCTGTTCTCTCTCCTTCAGGCAGTTGTTTATCTCTAAAATCTTCTATTATTTTAAGTATCTCCCCATGTTTAACCAGCAATTCTGTAATCTTCTCTGGGTCTTTTGTTGTCCAGCCAATAATACTCTGCAATAAATCCAAGGCAAACCTGAACTGAGTTATTCCCACAAGAGAAAAATGAATATTTTTTTCTCCCTTCTGATATCTTATTAATCCTTTTAAATAAAGCTCAGCTAAACCCTCCAGCAGTTTCTCAGTATGCTCTATAGAATAAATCCCCTCTAAAGCGTCTATCTCTCTATCTATAAACTGCTTATCTAAATTCTCCGGCAGATCTATGGGTTTTGTGTCCAAAGGCAGGCCCTGAAGATTATTAAGCTGGGCATATTGAATTTCCAAGTATCCTTTTAACGTAGCTAACTCCTGCTCTGAACGCTTAACTGCCAGTTTTGCCTCGTAAACTAAATCCCGTTCTACTGAGGGGACTGCCTGCTCTATCTCTTTCAATTTCTTCTGCCGGGCCTCCAGCTGTCTCTCGGTTAAGCTAATCCTCTGCCTCAAACCATCAATACTAAAAATGTGGTTGTATAGGCGGCTGACCATAGCGCCGCGGTTTACAATATACTCATCGATTTTAGTTAATAACGCCTGCTTATATTCCTGGCCTTTATACTTTTTACTTGTCCAGCTGAATCCTAACCTGAATAAATCCTTAAATCTGGTTATCTTATCCTTAATATCCGTGAGCTCATGGGTATCCATGCCAATACCAGCATCAAAGCCTATGCCATCCCAAAAACTGTTGTTTAATTTTCCGAGGCTCATAAGCTCGGCCATATCCAGCCTTAATATATTTAATTCCGGTGAATTAACAATTATATTGCGGTAAGCCTGTTTAAAATACCCGTTATACTGCTGATGGCTAACAGCTATCCGGCCCTCTAAATCAGTTAATATCTCATTAAGCCTCTGTTCATTCTCCAGCTTCTGTTGTTGTTCTTTAGGGGTAAGTTTTAACTGGTCTAACCTTCCAACCTTTATTAATTCTATGTTACCTTCGAACAACCTGCCTTTCTCTGACTGCTCTCTCTGTAGAACTCCCAACCAGCCGTCTAGGGCGTCTAAGTATTCGATTAACGCGGATTCATCCGCCTTAAAATTATGAACTAGCTTATCCCAGGTTAAATCAACCAGCTTATTTGCCAGTTTCTTCTCTGAGTTCTCACCATTATTTATAGAATCCAGTATTGTCTCTGCTATAATTACGTTTTTATTTGCCTCCCAGCCCCTGGCCATAAGATTCTGCTCTATCTTATAAGACTCCTGCTGTTTAGTCTTATAGTCATACTCGGCCTGTATTTTTCTTTCTTTTCTTCCTGAATCCCAGAAATTCCATCCCAGGCCGGTAAACCCTGTAGGCTTTTTAAGATTAAAGATATCCGCGCTTGCCCCCAAATTTACTCCCGGAAGATTCTCCGCCTTAACCAAAGCAATATAAATCCTTGCCTGCTCCTCAGATAATTTAGCAGCTGCTAATTCATTATTTATCTGCGTCAGCGTATCCTCTTTTTGTGTCTTTATTCTATTTTTTATTTCCTCAATAACCTCAGGCTTAAAATCAGGTATGTCCTGCTGTTTAGTAAGGTGTTGTATGTCTTTTAAAACAACGGCTTTTTGTTTTTTCAGCTCAGAAATCGTATCCTCCAACTGATTAATCTGCAGATCCAATCTTTTTAAACAGGAGATGTCCTTTCCGTGCGCGCCAACCAGCAAAGCCAGATCCTGCTGCCTGTCTTTTAACCCCTGCAAGAACCCTGTTGCTTTGGTTATATACTCATTATTTAAAGACCGCTTTCCTAACTGCTGGTATATCTCCAGAATAAAACTTAATGCCCTCATTTTCAGCCTTGCCTCAAGAACCTGTTTATTTTTCTTAAAATATTTTTCATTAATCCACTGGCTGACTGTCAATTTTTTCTTTACGCCTAAACTAAAAGTTACATCAAATTTCTCATCAGTATCATTAGGGCCTAAAGGAACAATCGCTGAAGTATCCATGCTGACTACCGGCAGGTATCTTTCTTTCGCGGCCTTTTCGTGTTCCTGCTCTGATTTAACCAAATCTATAATAAAGCTGTACAACTCTCCGCCTGGCTCTACATTTTGTTTCAGGGCCTGCTTGACAAAATCAGAATCCGGCATCTCATCCAAAGAGAAAGACAAATTAAATGTATGCTTAAGGCTCTCCTGCTGTTTTTTGTTTATTTCTTTTTCCGGGTTATATTTTGACTCGGCAAGGTTAATTTTTGTAGAATGAGAAAGAAAGGCTTTAATTTTTGACCGCTCTCCGGTTTTATCTTCTATTCCAATACCTGTATTAAACTTGCCAAATCGCCTGGAGAGCCCAGCCTCTGCTTCTTTTTCACCATCCCGTATGCCCGCTTCTAAATTTATGTTTATCTTATACGGGCCGTTAATACTTGCCTGTGCCTTATACTTATCTGTCTCCTCGCCTTTTTCTGCCTCTAGGCTAACCTCGCCTAAAGAAGACTTGTGCTCGATTTTTCCGGAAACAAATTTTTCTGTTTCTATTTCCGAGCCCTTGTTTTCACCAACCGAAGCAGTCAAAGATAATCCTTTAGGAAAATCAACCCTAAGCCCGATCCTGGCCAGGGTCTCCCAGACCTCTCTGGGGCTTAAGTTCAAATTCACTTGCTCGCTATCCAGCATATACTTTATGGGATCTTTATGCGTAGACCAGACCCCTGCTGCCTCAGCTTCCAGGCTAACCGGGCCCAACAAATGCAAATTCGAAAAAACACTGCCGCCTCTGACAAGTATGCCTTCAACATCGGCAAAGCTCATTTCTTTTGCCGGCAGACTATAAAACATGCCTGCCCCTAATTCAAATCTCTGTTTACCTTTATTCTTTCCATGCTTATAAAGTATGGGCCAGGCAAATTTATTCAACAATAAAACCCTGGCTCCCTCATCAGGCAGCCGTTTAATCATATCACCTAATACCTCAATGTATTTTGCTGCCTCAAAATCTTCCTCAAAAGACTTTTGGTATAAACAGATAATAAATTCATCAATCCAGTTTACTTTAGGCAGGTCAATATCAAAAACCAGATTAGCGTGGGTCTGGTCGCCGATATCTTCTATCTCAAATTCACCCAGCCAGAGGCTGACATTGACTCCCAATAATTTAAATAAATTCACTAACCCCAGCTCTCCGCCCTGTAAATCCCAGTAATTTACCACATAGAAACCGTCTGAGGCCAATCTTTCAATTGCTGATTCCTGCAGGCCCAGAGCCTTGTTAATCTCTGAAAGCCTTTTATTAGTCAAGTCATTATTCAATACTAAACCTTTTAACCTGTCTCTTTCAGCCTCAGTGCCAATCCTGCCTTTATTTAAGGCCTCATCTATCATTGTGCAGAGAATAAATCTTATATTTTCAACAGGCATGACAAAAAACGAACCATTTTTGTCTGATATTAATCTCGGGCCAACACTGCCCATTTTTTCTTTAACAAAATCTTCTATCTCCGCTTCGGCCTTACCCTGTGCTCTGGCCTCAGCTGTTAATTTATTCTCTAAACCCTCCAGCGCTAAATTAATCTTTGCCTTGACTACGGCTTCTTTGATCAGCGGATTATACAAATCCGGCATAGTCTCTAACAATTCTCTGGGCGCGCCTCTAAACCTTGCCTGCTGAGCCTGCTGTTTTGCTATATTTTCATTTATAATCCCTTTTTGCGCCTCAAGAATCGCTTTATATTCCCGCGCGTCTGTTATTATCTGGTCATAATTATCAATGAATGTATTAGTATTATCCAATAATACGTCGAAGAATTCCGCGTGAAGAGTGGATATATCTTTATTTTCCTGAGGGTCTTTATAAGATAAAACCGCCTTTTCTTCTTCAGATATTCCAACTACCTTTTCAGCCATAGGCACAATTACCTTATCCATGAAATCCTCGGTTATATCAGAGCTAAGAGTCGCTTTATTATCCTCAAAATGCTGCCTGAGCCCTTCAATAAATGCCAGCTGGCTTGTTAAAAATGGCTGTTTGGTATTCTCTAAAAACATCAGCTCTTGTTCGTAGAGCCTCTGCCGCAGCTCTAAGGCCGCGATATCTGTTTGTAAATCCTCGATGTTTTTAGGTAATTTACTCTTACCCAAGGTATACTCTCTTATTCTAGATTCCCAATACTCCCGCTCTTTTGGAGTTACTGCTGAATCACGGTTTTGCTCAGCTGCTGCTATAGCGTAATCAAAGTCCTGCGTGGTCTTGTCCGCTAATTTGTCTAATTTTGCTCTCAATTTTTCCAGCTCCGCGGGGATATACATCTGAATCTTATACCCGCGCTTGACATCCGCTCCAAAATCCGGATCAGACTCAGTATAATATTCACCTGTATTTTCTCTCACACACTTAATCAATTTCTCAATACACCTGCCAGCCTCCTGTTGGGAAAGGTCATTATAACGTTTCTGATTATCAAAAAGCTCTTGTTGCTTGCCGCCTTCGACATAGCCTTCAAGATATTTATGCGCATGATTAAAATATTCTGTATCTCCTATAAACGCGGCATCGCTAGCTGTATCTCCCTCAATCACTCTCTTTCTCTGGTTGATTAAATCTAATTTATCCGCTGCTGTAGGCGCTGTTTCGTCAAACCGCGCTACCCATGCCTGTTCATATTCAATAAGCGCCTTATGCCATTTATGCCATGCCAGCATCTCTTCCCCGAATGGTATAGCTTCATCCAAACGCGCGTTTTCCTTTTCTATCAATGCCTTCTTGTCTCTCTTTATCTGTGCATCCTGTTGGTCTCCCCGTTCAACTGCCCAAGATATCTCTTTATCCAATGCCTCAAGAAGCTGAACATTTGCCTGCCTTAAAAATCTCTGAAATTCAAGGCCGCGTTCTATCCTTTTAATCCACCTGTCTTCATTCATAATTCCTAAATCCAGCAATTCCGCTTCAATGCCTTTCATCTCTTTTAAATGCTGTTCTAGTTCTGTATAATAATCTACCTGATTAGTATAAATGCTTTTTGTCCTGGTTATTAAATCTATTATTGCCTGATCTGTTGCTTCATCTCTCTGATCTAAAGGCAAGGCCCAAAAGTCTCTATTTGCTTCTATATCCTCTTTCATTTTCCGGATAAACCGCACCTCTCTGCCCTGTTGTTGAGGGTCTGTATTTATCCAGCTAAGGATTTTATTATTATATTCTATATCTTTCTTTATGGCGTTGGGAGTTAACCTTATGTTATCTTCTACATCCGCGGTATCTTTTGCCAGTTGAGCTAAGCGGCCATTATAATACTCTAAAGCGGCATTAGCCTCTTCAGGACTGGCAACAAACTGAAATATCATATACCACTGTGGAATTTCTTCAATATCATCTAGTATATCTGAATTTTCATCTCTCTTTGTCTTTACCAGTTCAATATCAAAATCTACAACCAACAGCATAACCTCATCTAAATTACCTGAGGCCTTGTTATTCAAATAGGCCAGCCTTTTTTCTACAAGTCTCTGCATATTCTCAACCGCGTCTAAATCATAATTACAGCTGACCCCTGTCCAAAACGCCAGATCAATTCCATCCTTAAAATCACGTTCGCCTTGTTTCCATCTATTGATATCCGCTGTCAACTCATCAATTACCCACTGAAGCTGATTAACAATTATCAATGCCCTGTCTGCCTCAGCCTGTTTCCAGGTTACTTGATCGACTAACCTACCCACATCCCGGTCAGCCTGCTGCTTTTTATCCTCTAATATCGTCAAATCAAAATCCTTTATTTTTTCCTCAAGCCTGGCCAAATCTTCATACAACACGGCTAATTCTGTCTTTACTTTAGTAAGGACCTCAACTAATGCTAATTTGTTTTGGAATTCCCGCGTCCCTTTTTGTTCATTTCTCTGGCTTTTCAGCCGTAATTTCTCCTGTGTAAGCCCGGTAATCTCTTTAATTATTGACTGAAGTTCTGTCGCGGCCTGGCTGCATTCTTGATAAGAAGGATTCTGCTCTCGGGGTTTATCCTTAAGATCAGAAACTACTCCTGCCCGGGATACAGTTTCATTTTTAGATGCCCGCGCGCATTTTTGCCCGGGGTCATTAACCAAATCCCTGAATCCCTGATGAACCTCCTGCCTGGCCGCGTCTCTGGCATCCAGAGAACTATCCTCCGCCAAAGACCGCGACAATACATATAATAAATCCTCTACCACCTGCGGCCCGGCTTTACCCTGATTAATCTGCTCTTCCACCTGCTGTATCAATTCTAAAGTATTCTTAATATCTGCTTTTCTGCCCGGGTCTAATTTAGAATGGCTCTCTTTTAATACCTCGGCAAACAAAACAGCTGGGTTAAGTTTAAGCAGGCGTTCACTGACAAAATCATCTAACTTTAATAACGTCAGGTCAGCCTTAGTATAATTTAGTTTTCCGGCTATATCTTTCATTATCCTGTCTAAGATCAATTTATAGGCCAATATCTGTTCGCGGATTATTACCTTTTCCGTATCAATTAACTTTACCTGCTGTCTGGCTCCGAAAACAGCAAGCTCTTGCCTCAGCAGGAACTTTTGTGCCCGAGCCAAATCCCTTATATTTAACAAGATAATCTTGTTATCAATATACTCCCGCGCGAAATCCTTATTTTGGGCGAACAATTCCGGGTTCTCTATAAAAGACTTCAGTTCAAACATAAATTCCGCTGTATTCTTTACCTCAATATAAGCTATTACATAATTATAGGCTACTTCTCTAATCTCTTCTTCGATTTCAAGTTTTGACTGTTGAGCCAGATTCTTCTTTAGTAATAAACGTTCTTTTTCTCTTAGATGGTCCTCTGCCTTATCAAACTCTTCAATCCTATCAGCCAAAACTTTTGTCTGCAGATAATTCTTCAACGCGGCAAGGTCAGGCTGTTCCAAAGCAGTCTTATTTATCTCTAAGAACTTATTAAACTCTTCTCTCATTCTCTCCAATTTTCCCGCCAGGCGTACTAACGCATCAGCCATCCTTTTACCTTGCTGGCTGGTAATATCCGCGAGCATTTTCTTTGCCAGTTTAAGGATCTCTTCATCTCTCATCCATGCTTCATACAGAGGAAGATGTTTACCGCGTATATCCTCCCAAGAAGCAATGCCCTTGGCATGCGGAGCTGAAAACTCTCTATATTTAGGGCCGGTAGATTCCTCTGGAGCCTTAACCGGCTCTATTTTCGGCGCATAGGCAAACAAATCATCCCTGTCCACATAATAAACATCGTCTATCGTCTCTCGTCCTTCGTCCTTCGTTCCTTCATTCGCCAGTCTCACTCTAATATCATCCCAGCCTGTCCACCACCTACATATCCTCCAAACATTCCCGCCTTTTTGCGAGAGGAGTTTTCCTTTTTCTTCTAATTTATTCTTATACTCTAAAGGGATAATTAAAGTAAGATTATCTTCGTCATAACTAATTTCTTTATTAGCCGGGCCGCGCACAATGCGATTATCCAAGAGCCCAAGAATATACTTTACTGGCTTGTAAGCTATATCCTGCTCATCATCCACTAAAACCGGCAGATTAGTCTTCGCGTCAAACATAGTAAAATCTTTCAACCAAGTATCAGCGCCAGAGGCTATCCCTGATTGCTGGAGGCTGTCTATATCAGATGCAGGGTTAAATTGCTCTAACCAATTAGGATCTACCACTGTATTTCCCTCAACATAAGGAACCTGGCCTTGATTTTCCGCATTAAGCATACCTTGCGCCTTTAATAAAACATCCTTTTCAGGATTCAAAAACTCCACTTTATTATCTCTTACCGCGTCTTTTAATTCAAGGTTATCAGTAGTGTCATTGCGAGCCGAAGGCGAAGCAATCTCCTTTTCATCTCTCATCTCTCGTCTCTCGTCCTTCACAACACTCGTCTCTCGTCCTTCGTCCTTCGTCTTTCGTCCCTCTTCTATCTCATTTATTCCATCCCCTGTCCCCTGCACCCTGTACCCTGCACCCTGATAAACCCCCTGAATAGAAATCCTCTCCCCCTGGCGAATAATAACCACCTGCATTGTATCCGGATAATCCGCGCCCAATCTATTGCCCCCGCGGTTATGCAGCTGCGGATTACCCTCAAAGATCTCCCTCCATTTTAACGGGTCATTCAATTCTCTCTTAGAAATATCCCACAAAGTGTCCCCTTTATTAACCAGCACATACCCAAAAGATCCTCTATCCGCGGCATCCGGGTTATTAGCCGCTGGCCTATTAAATATTTCCGCCTTCTTATTCCCTGCCAAATCCCTTATAGCCTGAGGAATAGCCAAAGACCCGCTATGCACCTGCCCGTTCTGAACCATAGAATCAACTACATCCTTCTTATTAGCTGATTTCGCAGCGACAGCCGCGTTATTACCATTGTCAGAATTAACAGTTTGCCTTGATATTTCATTCGGTATGGCTGCCGATTCAGCTTTTACTTGAGAACTATCCCTACGGATATTAGCTCCAACGAACGATGGCTGCTGAACGCTGTCTATATACCCCTGCTCTTCTTTTTTAAAACTTAACCCATTTATAGAGTTTATTAAATAATCTACTTTATCTTTGAGTCGCGATTCTAATTCTTTAGCTTTTTTAAGAAAGCTTATAGCTTCAGTATATCTGCCTAATTCAGCATAAGTAACTCCTAAATTATAATAGGCATCAACATTTTGAGGGTCTATTCTGATTGCCTGATTATAATTTCCAATCGCTTCACCATACCTGCCTAATTTAGCATAGGCTATCCCTAAGTTATTATATGCACCAACATGCTGAGGGTCTATTCTGATTACCTGATTATAATTATCAATGACTTCAGTATATCTGCCTAAGTCAAAATAGGCATCCCCTAAGTTATTATATGCACCAGCATACTGGGAATCTATTCTGATTGCCTGATTATAATTTCCAATCGCTTCACCATACCTGCCTAATTTAGCATAGGCAACTCCTAAAATGATATATGCACCAGCATTTTGAGGGTCTATTCTGATTGCCTGATTACAATTATCAATAGCCTCGGCATATCTGCCTAATTCAGTATAAGTAAATCCTAAGTTGGCATATCTTCCTGCAATCAAACCGTTTTTATCCATTATTCTAAATCTTTGGTGTGTATAAAGCTGACTTTCTAAACGTATCTCCCAATAATTGCCTGCTTTCTTAAACTCTTGTTCTAATCTAAATGGCTGGCTGATAAACACAGGCTTGACTGCGCCATTAACCATTACTTGACTGCCATCAGACAAGCCAAATAAACACGCAATATGGCCTTCTCCTGATGACATTTTAATATCGGGAAGGTGTGAGGTTATATCAAGAGGAAAGACAGAAAAACCCAAATAATTTCCTAATATAAAATACAGCTGGGTATATCCTGCACAGTTAGCTTTTTTTCCGCTAATCACCTGATCTAATTCAGCATTGTTGTCTTCAGATCTGATATGCTCAACCACCTTTTCAGCTAAAGCCTTAATTATCTGGTATTCCTTTTCCACATCTCCCCTTTGCTGAGCTTGATATAGTTCGCTTCTTAATTCTCTTAAGAAAGAGACTCCCATAATTTCCACTAAACCATTAGCCAGCTCAGAAGGATTGTTATACGCTAACCCCTCTATTTGTCGGCTGATATCCCCGATTATTTCCTCTTTAGCCCTGCTGCAGCCAACAGGGTTAAATATACTGACGAATTGCAAAAATCTCTTTAGCAACGTTTGTCCTCCGGATCCTGTATCATTGTTAGGGCATTTTGGGGAGCCGCAGGCTTCAGCCTGCGCCACTGAGAATGACCCGCTTTGCACCTGCGGCACAGTATTCCCATCCGTAAGATTATTCTGCGGAATTTGCGATAGAGGCTGGTTCTGTTTTTCTTCTTTAACCGCCTTAGCCGCGCAATTTAAAAGATGCCCTGACCGCGGAGCGTAAAATTTAATTTTCTTTTCCTGATACATCTTTAACGTCTCTACATCTATCTCTCTAACCTGCTGTAATTTATCTACATCTAAAGCTTCTTTCAACCATACTAATTCTGATTCTGTTAAATTAGCTCTTTTAGCCGCCGCAAGTATACTATCCTTATCGTTAATATACTTGCCCAACATCTCTATTTCCTTACTAAAAGCTGTTATTTCCTGGCCTATCACATTATTAGAGCCAGCTTTTCCCAATTCTTCAGGCACTATATGCCCAAATACTTCATGAGAAACGCTTGCTAACAATGACGCGGGATTACTAAATTCTTTTTCATTAATCAATATAAAATACTGATTCTCAGGTTCTAATTTAATTCTAATTGCCGGGACATAATCAAAACCTGCCCCTATTTCCCCTAGAGTGACTGAAATTTTATAAATAATCTCCATATTTTTTTCTGAAGCTTTGCCCATTAATAACCGCCCATCATCTTTAAGTTGAGTTAAGATTATTCCTGCTTTTTCATTTTGGGCTATTCCGAGATCTATAGATAGATTCATCTTTGTTGATTCATCTTTTTCTAATGCTCTAATTAAATATTCAATTTCCATATAATAATTATGCTCTATATCACTTCCGGAAATGCCCGCGGCTAAATGTATTAAGGTAAGGTCTAATTCTTGAGGATTATTGAGGATTTTCTGATTAAGGTATACTATTCCATTTTGTATAGCTCCGGTAAAGCTCTCATACGGCCCGGCGCGGATTTTGCCTGTCTGTTTAATTAATTCAACAAACGGATTAACCAATTCCGGATATCTTCCATTTAAAAATCGTGTTATATGACTAACTGATTTTTCAACTTCAGCATAAGCAACTTCTCTATTTTTATTTTTACCGATTTCCTTATTAACCTGTTCTGCCTCAGGCATAGCCTGCCCCGGCACTGCCCGGGCTGTATCTTTAATACGGTTAGAAGGTAATACGCTTAAAATACATTTGCTATACTCACTTTTTGTTAATGGATTTAATAAAGATAATATCTTTTTATTAATACCTTCATTGTCAAGTTCCTGCTGAACAGGCACAGCTTCAACCGTAACTTTCTCTCCCTTGCCTGATTCTATAGGCTTATCGTAGCCTTGTATACTATCAATAAAACACCCGCCACCACCACTACCGCCTTTATCACTGCCTGGTTGAGGCTGCGGCGGAACAGGTGTTTCTTGCTTTACTATCGGAATCCCTTTGCCTCCATCAAGTTTAAACGGATCAAAGCCTGCCTTAACAAATCCAAAATAAGCAGGAGCCACTGCCGCGTAAGCCGTTGAAGTCCACCAGCCAAATCCTGTGGGTTTACCACCGGCAGTTTCTTTATTCGGATAAATCGCGTATGGCGAAACCTTACAGCCATCTACGTCATTATAATAAGTTTCAAACCTGTCGCTTAACTCATAAAATTTATCCAAATACTCACAGGTTTTCTTTTCATTGTTTAACGCGGCGTATCTTTGCGCCAAACCTAAATAACGCATTGCCATCATCTGAGAAGACCATTCTAAAGTTATATAATCCTGCCCTGTAGTAAAACTATACCCTATTAACTGCCTATCTTCACCTTCTCCCGCGTAAATCCCAGTTAAATTCTCTGTTGCCGCTACTACTTGTTCTAACTCAGCCAATCTTTCTTCGTAAGTATCGCCAAAGAAAGGATCGTTTAAAAATCTTTCTTCGGGAAGCCAGCCGGTTGTATCAGTAGCAAAAGATGTATCCATATGCCACTCCCCATCCGCGTAATAAGAACCTACATTAAATACGTGACGTTTCTTCTTGTCATAATGAGTCTTTATGCTTTTCCATATAGAATCAGCCGCGGCTTTATATTTTTGTTCTCCGGTTATACTATAAAGTGCATCTAAGAAATGGATTTCGCTTTCTAAATTCTCAACTGACTTTCTATTCCAATAAAAATCCAAACCTTGGGGATGATACTGCCCTTTAGGACCCATAACAGGAGAACCATCCCTGAATAATTTCAAGATAAAATCCGCCCGCTCTTTTGCGAATAACAGAAAAACATTATCTTTTGTACGGTTATATTCATGTAAATTGCTTAATCCAATCCAAGCGTTCGGCCCGCCATGAACTGCCCATTCCCAAGAATCCCACCAATTCGCGATATCCCTGCCGGTCAGCCTTATCATATTAAATACCCCGCCGGTTATATTTATATTGTAATCATTCTTTGTCTGAAGCGTAATATCGCTGTTTTGCGCGAAGAAACGGCAGATTTTTTCTCCAGGATTAGGATTAAGGATAGGTAAAAGCGCCATATCATAAGTAGAAGCTCCATGCTTTGTAACCGGTTCGCTATCATCTCCGAAAAAGCTCTTGCATAAAGACCCCATTTCCGGCACAGCGTTTTTCTCAAAAAACGCGACATAAGGATACGCTTTAGATAAATCCGGAGCTTGGTATCCAACTATCTGGGTCGGAATTTCATTATCATAAAGCTGTTTCATTTTAAATCTCTCTTCGGGATTCTGCTGTAAATTGCTGCGTATTTTTTGAATCGCGCGCCTTTCAGGAGATTTATACTGCAGGCCTTTTTCCACTAATTCCGGATCCAAGCTTCTTAACTCCCCGCTTTTCAAATCAATAACCTGCCTGCTAAGGTAGCCGCAAGCTTTAGCTTGCGTTGTACTTTTTTCCTCATCGGCAGCGGGCATTATTTTTAGCTCCTCTGCATTAGCAGTATTCGGAATTAAAAGATTACCTATTGCCCCTTTATTATTATTATTATTTTTAATCTTTTCTTCTTTGCGCAAAGATGACGGGCCGGGGAAGTAAAGCGGGATTGCATTGCCGGCGGAGTATTGCTGGCCATTGCCGCCGGTGCCGGCAGCTCCGGTGCCTGCGGAACTACTGCCTGCAAAACCGCTATTGCCTGAAGCGGCTCCTGTAACAGCGGCGGATACTTTGGCTGAAGGGCTGTGTTTAAGCGCTCTGGCTAAAAATTTTATATTTTTCGCCTGCTGTTTAGGTTGTAACTGGCTATTTTTAACCTCACCGGGTTTATCCTGAGCATCTTGAAGCTGGCTTAATAATTCTATAGCCCTGGATTGAACTAAATATTTCTTAACTGATTCAGGCCATTTACCATACTCCACCTTAGACCATTTATTATAAGTAACCTTAGCATAGCCATCAAGCAAAGCCCTTATCTGATTACGTTCAGCAATGCTGATTTTTTTGTCTTTCCATTGCTCTATAAGAGCTCCCACATTTTCTTCAGCCACATTGCCCATTTGAGCTTGAACAGTCCCGCTATAAACACTAAGCATTACAACTGATCCAGCGGCGGTAAATGCTCCTAACGAAGCCTTGCGTGAATCAAATACTCTGCCTATAAAATAAACTGCGATTAAAACTACCGCTATGCCCGCGGCTATCTGAATCACTAATAAAGGCAATGAAGAAAAAATCTGAGATAAAGATACTGCTCTGCCGGAAGAAAACATTTGAGATAATTTCCATGCGGCATATATCCCAAATATCATAGTAGTATTAGTAACTACTGTCTCAAATACAGGCGCTATTCCTTCAGCAATAATTTTACCGGCCACTCCAAATTTATACCCTCTATTATCCGCGGATGTCCAGGCGATTTTTATTACCCAACCTATACCAATAGCTATAAGAGCAAGGAAGAAAACTTGCATCATACTACTGGATAATCCTAATAACGAAATATACAGGTTAAATTGTTTAGAAAAACCTATTGCTTTTAAAATACGCGGCAGGGCTATGGCTAATCCCGAACCGGCAAAAAAACCTGCCATTCTAAGAGGCATAACCCATACACCTGAAGCGTTATCTTTTTCGTAAACAAACGTCATGCCTAAAGCAGCGGCTCCTACGGCAAAGACCGCGGCAACTATTCCAAATTGATACATAAATAAAACACATAGGCTTGTAATGAACCCTTCTAAAACAAAACCCGCGAATCTCTTAGTTAAAGATACCTGAGGTAATCCCGTCAATTTCCCTAAATCCGCTCTTCTTAAATAAATATAACCAATCATTAAAATAACGCTTATCGCGTTAAGTAAACATATTCCGGCAAAGATAAGCTTTAAACTCACAGCCGCCGGCATAATCATCTTATAAATTATACCTATTACAGTAAGGATAGAACTGATCAACGGTAATAATTCCACAAACATTTTATTATAAAAATACCTGCCTAATATTTTAACAAAATCTCCGCAAGTTTTACCGTTTAATTCTCTTCTAACAGGCTTAAGATAAGCACAAAATCTCCTGTTTGTATCATCCTGCGCGTGAAGTTTTTCACCCCACTGTTTCCATAAAAATCTGCCTATTATAAAAAGCGCTATCGCGGGAATGCCTAAATATACCAGCCAATTGGCACTCACTATAGGAACAAACTTAGCTAAAGGAGTAGCCTTAATTAACCGCGCTATCCACATTACCACTTTTTTATAATTTCCCAATATACTAAAAGAAAGTATCGCCAATCCCGCCATACCCAAGCCCCACTCAGTAGTAATAAGAGGCGATAGCCATCTCTCCATGATTGAACGCGGATAAGATTTCAACTGGTCCTGCCAGCTATTGAATCCTGCTGAAAAACCTCTCATTTTTAAAGGAGCAAGTATATCTTCTCTAAACATATTCATAGCCGCGTTGATTATACGGTCATATTCTCTTTCCAAAACACTAATATAACCCGCGTAAGGTTCTCTCTGCAGGGCATTTGCCAAAACCGGATGCCTTCTGGCAAACAGAGAATCTTCAAACTGTTTCTTTTCGCAAGCGGCATTAACATCCGCCCAGCCTTGAGTAAGCATCTGCCCTATTTTTACCAATGATTGTTTCTCTGTTACGGTCAACTGGCCTAAAATATCCGGGTTATTAAAAATTGCCCCTGTCGCAAATTTATCTCTCTCTGTAAAAAATTTATGCCATTTATCAGCTAATGCCTGAGCGAATGCTCTTTGCTGGCGGTTGTTAAGACGGCGCTCCTCAGCCAAAGCATTTCTTATCGCGAAAACCGTATTAGTAAGCTCTGGATGATCCTTATTAGAAACTGATTTATACAATTTTAAAAGCGCGGTTAACTTTAAATACGCTTCACTTTGCGCCAAAGAAGCATATTCTGACGCTGTTGACTCCCTTAAGCGATTTTTTACCTCACTTTGCGCCAAAGGAGTATGTTCTGACGCTATCGATTCCCTTAAATACCAATTAGCTACAAATTCCGCCCTGCCTAATTTTGACCTTACTCCGCGAAAAGCAAACTGGATAAGCGTATATAAATACAAATCAAAATAAGTAGAAACCAACAAGATTTTTTCCCTGATTTCTTCAGTAAACCGAATATTTGCCCCTGTAGAGCCTTTCTTAGTCATAAACAAAATAAATCCCTGCTCCTGATTCTGCTCATCCTTATGCTTCTTAGCGGCATTTTCCATTGCCTTTACTATTTCTTCATTACTAACCTTAGTATCTATCCTGCCAACATAATTCTGTTCAAATGTTTCTTCATCAAATTTATCTCCTAAAGTTTTCTTTAAATATGTTTTCACTCCTTTTATATATGTATGTATCAATGGCATGCCGGTCTTCAGCAAAGACCAAAGAAACACCTTTTTTACTACTAAAATGTTCCGCGATACATTTGATATTTTCTTCAAACGCGTCTTTAAAATCATTCCACCATGTAAATAGGATGTCTTCTTCTGCTAAAATTCTTTTTTCCGGATCCAGCTTATTAACAATTGTCCCCAGTTCATCCGAGGAAAACTCAACCTCCTTTGTATCTACGCCAAAAGATTCCTTTATATCCTGCTTGTCAAAAGTAGCCCCAAAGAATAAAATCTTTCTAATATGCGGCTGTTTAGCGAAAATATCCCAAGTCATGCTAAATACTGATTTACTGTCTCCGGGGATCTTATCAACACTGGAATTATCCTGTTGTTGTAATCTATATCTGGCAAATAAAGCTGTCTGTAATCCATTCCTAAATGACAGATTTGGCATTGCCACACCGGTTCTTTCATCTATAACATCTATATTCCCATTATCCCTTAACTCTAATTTTTTGCCTTCTTTAAAAAGGCGTAATTCTACATACAGCGCGTTCTCTACTAAGGCCTTCCAATTATCCGGCAAAATATTCCCGCCACTAAGAATACCCTGTTTAAACCACGAGTATCCGCGGCTTTCTAAATTAACATTTTCTCTCTCTACGGTATAATAAGGCAACAGTACTTTTCTAAAAATCGCTATTTTACTTTCATTCTTATGGACTATATCTTTGGCTAAGGCGGCAATCTGTAAAAACAGTTTAAAATCACCCACTGTTAAAAATGCCGTCCCGATACTATGCGGATTTGTCTGCATATTCTGCGGCTCATCAAACAATATCAACTGTGAATTATCACGGCAGCTCTGAGTCCTTAGATTCTTATCAAATATATTTATTACCTGTCTTCCATGGTCATAAATAGGCCTTCCTCCTGTTACTATTACAAACCTTCTCTTATAAACATCATCTGAATTAGCCAAAGCCTTCTTTTTCCCGCTGGAATATTCATAAGCCTGCCCTTCAATAGTCTCGCCTTCAATCAAAGCCATTTGTTTAACAATATCCATATAACCCGCTTCAGTTAATAACTCCAGCGCTTCATCAGCTTTAGCTATAGCCAAACTCGGCTCATATTCAACCAGCATAACATTTCCATAATAAGGCTTGTTTTCAAATCTGTTATTTCTGAGAATATACACTACAGTCGCAAGAGCAACGCGTGATTTACTGGCGCTTGGAGGAGCTTGAACACTCTTGCCCATAATAGCAAACACTTTAGCCGCGGCTTTCTGGAAATCGACCTTTTTTTCACTATAAGGCTCGGCGTTTTCTTTGTTTTTGTTCACTTCTATCCTTTTATATGCCGCGTCTAAATTATTAACAATGTCTTCAATCTTCTTTTCTTGTAATGCTGCCGGACTTTCAGCACATATCATAGAAGAAACAATTTCCATCCTATTAGTTACCACCGGATCTAAAAGAAAAAATAACTCATTAATTGCTTCCTCTTGTTGCTTAGTTGCAACAATAGAACTTGAAATATTAATTCCCCTATCTCGCAAGAATTTTTTCATTCCTTGAACTTCATTCTGCAAATTAGGTTCTAATATTATTGCTTTCTTAAAGTCTTGCTTTGCTTCTTCAATTCTCCCTAAAGAAGCTTTTGCCGCTGCTCTATTCATATACGAGAATCCAAACATCATATTAAGTTGAATTGCGCGCTCACTATTATTTAATGCCTCCTGCATCTGCCCTAAATAGAAATAAGCGATTCCTTGATTAACGTAAATTTCGAACCTTTCAGAATTAAGTTTTAATGCTGTATTACAATCAAATAAAGATTTTTCATACCGCTTAAATTTATTATAAATTCCTGAACGATAAATATATGCTTCTATATTACTTGGATCAATTTCAATAGCGCGAGTATAGTCTAAAAAAGCATTTGAAAACTCACCTAATCTAGCATAAGCAGAGCCTCTCGATAAAAAACTTCTTGAGATTGATTCTGCTGAAGCAAACTTCATTCTCATATCATACTTAATATTTTGAGTACAAATAGGAATATACTTTTTGTCATCTAATAATTCGTTAACATCTAACCATTCATTTCTTTCCCCATCTTTATTATTAATAAATTTTCTTACTATTACTACACCAAAACTAATTATTCCTAACATGGACAATAAATAAATAAACCCATTACCAAAACAACCATTTAATAATAGAAAAGATAAAAGAATACCCGAAATTTTAATAATTTGCCTATTTTCTACATTGTCACTCGATTTATCGTTTCCATTCTCCGTCCCCGAAGAAACAACCTCCAGCCTGTTTGCTACCACCGCGCCTAAATCCTGCCCAATTCCTAAAGGCGCAAAGATACTTGACAGAATTAAAGAGAGCGTGTTATACTTTTGGCTAAGAATAGGAGGTAAAATGATTACGCCATTATTAAAAGGATTATCTGAAGAAAAAATTGTGATGTTGGAACCAACGCAAGCTGCGAAGTTAGGGTTTTTATTATCAGGTATTGTGCGGCTGGTTAATAAAAGAGGCGATACAATTGGATTAGTATTAGATAAAAAGATGCTGGATGAGATTGAAGAAGAAACAGAGGCTTCAAGCCCTGAATTCATCGCTTCAGTTACTGCTTCTCGCAAATCAGGCCGTGTTTCAGGACAAACAGTAAAGAAACGGGCACGCCTTAAATGATCAGTTATGATTTTACCCGCCATGCCGAACAGATGTTTCTTAAACTGCCAAAAGATATTCAACGCCGCGTAATCCACAAAATTGAACATTATCTTAAACAACCCGACCCCCTGGTTTTCGCCAAACACATTACTGGAAGCCCTATTCTCTCTTATCGTTTCCAAATAGGAGATTACAGGGTCATCTTCGATTGGGAAAAAACGGGAATTCTCATTACAAAAGTCGGGCATCGTAAAGAAGTTTACCGGAGATAAAATTACTCCCGAAGAAACAACCTTCAGCTTATTTACCACTACCGCGCCTAAAGATGAAGATACTTTAACCTCTTCCTTTTTCAGCCATTGTTCACGCCAGGCTCTATGTTTTTTCAATTCTGCCGCATAAGTTTGATCTTTTAAAACCAACATTGCTTCGCCACTCTTTTGGCATTTTCTAACAAACCCATCAAATGAACTTTTCCATTCAGCGTATTGCCGCCCAATATATTCTTTTTCCACGGTATCTAACCGGGTATCTTTTTTCCCGCCTAATTTCAACCAAGTCTCGAGCTCCACTAATTTATTAAAAACGCCTACATTAGGCCAAAAAGATACCTGGTCATTTTTAAACCTTAATTGTTCTAAATTCGCTCTTATTAAAGCGGCTATATGTTCTTTAGTCATATATGGCAGTAATGCTTTATTTATTATTATTTTATCACCTAAGATTTGGCTGCCTATATCCAACCTTACTATCCCTATATGCCTTGCTCGAATTTTTATATTTTTATCCTTTATAAGTTTGACTATCTCTGGCCAGTCATCAAATGATTCGAGTGATTTTTTAGCCCTATTGAATTTATATATAGTAATTATATTCTTTATTACACAACAATACAGCCAACTACTAATAATAATGGTTACTGGGATGGTAACCTTCCAAAAAGCATCTATTTTTTCAGAAAAAATAAACCAAACAACAACAGGAACGGCTATTATTAATGCCAAGAGATTTGCACAAACTGCCTGCCAAGTTGCATCTTCTTCTTTATTTACAGAAGAAGATGTTTTAGACTCTTCTGATTTATTTTTCTCCTTAATAATCTCTTTTAATTTGGGAGGAATTCTTATACCGACATAATTAAAATAAAACCAGAAGAATTCTTTAGAAATGTTCTCCGAACTTAGATAATTACTTATTAATTCTAATTCTTCAACGCTTAACTTAGATATAAATTCTATAAATGTATTTACTAAATAAGATTCTCTACTTCCATGAATCTTTTCACAAATTACCTCAAAATCTTTTTCTGCTTTTTCAGCTGCTTGTTGTCTACGGTACATTTCCGCAGGAATAGCATATTGCGGATTAATATTAAATTTCGCTGTTTCCTGCAATAACATAGCCAAACATTGCATATTCGCCATTAACGCTAATTTTTCTACTTGCTCCAACGGCATACCTTCTTTTGTACCCCTTAATCCTCCTCCTTTTACAAACATATCTAATATAGCTATAGGATCAGTATCAATTGTCTCATTTGCCCCTATTATTAACTCAATAGATTCTCCTTGACGGCTCAGCCCTAATGGTATTATTACTGTTTCTTTAGAATCCTTATCAATTCCCGAAGAAACAATTTCCCCAACTCCACCCTCTAAATTAAAAGAAGACATTCCCGAATCATCTCGTGGAATTATCTCCGGCAATTCTTCATTATTTCTTGGCTCATCGAGCAGCGGTGACAAATCGCGTAAAATATCTTCCAATGCTATCTTCGTTTTCTTATCTTCCTGCCCTCGTATTATTTCACATAGAATAGTGGAGATATCTCCTACAGGAACACCTGACACCTCTACTAAAGACTCTATTAAATACCACCTATCTATCTTGGAAAATTTATTTACTAATACATATTTCAAAAATTCCCTTAAAGAATGTGCCTCTGAACCCGCCATAATAGATTGCATATTATCAAAAACTCGTATTTCTTTTATATCTTCGGATCCTTCAATGTTCTGCTCAGTAGATATAATTTTAACATTCTTGATTACGCCTTGTTTTATCAAAAGATAGACTGACCAAATTACACTCTTATCAGCAGTTTTTTGGTTAAATATATACGCCCCTCCATCTTGATATTGCCGCCAATTAATAGAATCCCACTCCTTTGTTTGCTGTAAAGAAGCTGTTTCCGCAGTGATTGTTTTTGCAACCACGAATGGAGGCTGATAAACTAAAGACATAATTCCCAGTAATAAAGAAACACTTAACATCCACGCTGTTCGTATCACCTGCCTTGAAGCAGTAAAATCATAATTATCTTTATTAATCCCCGAAGAAACAACATTTACCCTATGTTGAGTTATTCCAACCGGTGATGAATTTTTTCTTCTAATCTTACCTAAGGCATTGCCTACGCTCCTTCGCACATCCGGATCTTGATTCCCAATTTCCAAGGCTGTGTTTAGAGCAGGGACTGCTCGAGGATCTGCTATTTTACCTAAGGCCTCGGCTGCTCTCTCTCGCACATGCCAATCCTCATCTCTCAGGGCTATGCTTAGAGCAGGGATTGCTTGAGGGTCAGCTATTTTACCTAAAGCCTCGGCTGCCCTCTTTCGCACATCCTGATTCTCATTTTTCAAGGCTATGCTTAGAGCAGGAATTGCTTGAGGGTCAGCTATTTTACCTAAGGCACGGGCTACGTCCCATCGCGGATCCATATCTTTCACGGCTGTGATTAGAGCAGGGACTACTTGAGGATCTGCTATTTTAGCTAAGGCATAGGCTGCGCTATTTTGCACACACTGATTCTCATCTTTTAAGGCTATGATTAGAACAGAAACTGCTTGAGGGTCAGCTATTTCACCTAAAGCCTTAGTTGCGCTACTTCGCACATTCACACTCTCATCTCTCAAGGATATGCTTAGGGCAGGGACTGCTCGAGAGTCTGCTATTTTACCTAAAGCCTCGGCTGCCTTCCATCGCACATTCACACTCTCATCTCTCAAGGATATGCTTAGGGCAGGGACTGCTCGAGAGTCTGCTATTTTACCTAAAGCCTCGGTTGCCTTCCATCGCATATACTCACTCTCATCTCTCAAGGATATGCTTAGGGCAGGGACTGCCGGTTTGCCTATTTTATATAAAGCCTCGGCTGCCCTCTCTCGCACATAAACATCCTCATCTTTCAAGGCTATAATTAAAGCAGGCACTGCTCGAGGATCTGCTATTTTACCCAAGGCATAGGCTGCTTCCCATCGCACTTTACAATCCTTTGAAAATCTTAGTTTCCTTATATACCACATCACCTTTATTGAAGAAGAAACAACCTCCAGCTTATTTGCTGCCACCGCGCCTAATAAATCCAACCCCCGAGATTCTAACTGTTGTAAAGCCTGCGGCCTCGCACAGATTAAAGTTTCAAAAATATCATGATTTTCCGCCCATAATGGTATTCCTATAACCACCCATCCTTTTCGTATAAACTGGCTAATGATATCCCAGCCAAAACATCCGCAATGTATCTGGAAATCTACTGGATATTCATTATAAGTTTTAATCCAATTTTCTCCCGCGTAAGTTTCCATTGGCAGGTTATATGATACAACCATTCTTGGCGCCGCGGTTTTTTCTAATAACTCTTTCATTAAACCAATATTTAAAAAATCTATATTTTGAACTGTAAATTTATCCCCTGTCATTTTAAATGTATCGTGGTCACAGCCACGATTATCGACACCTGTATAAACACCTGTATAACCGGCGTTAGATATCATCTCATATAAACAATTATTAACACCCGGCCCTAATTCCACAACCGTGCTTATATATTTAAAAATCGCGAATAAGCGCTGGCGGCACTGCTCAGGGCTACCGCTAATGATTATCGGATTATTTCTTTGGCCTAGTAGATTATCCCCTATCTTCTTTAATTCTAGTAAAATATACTTCCCAAAATACTCTAGACCATTTATCCCCATATCTCTGGCCACAGCTGAAGAAATCTTCCTAACTCCCCCTTCCATCCTGCACACTGCGCCTAAAACTCTTTCTACTTCTATGAAATCCGGAGTAAACATTGATGAACTGGTTATTTTACTCCATAGATTCATAGATTTTGCTATTTCAACTAAATTAAAGCTAACTGCTTTTGGCTGTCCATTCACCGTTATATAAAAAGTAACTATCCCCTGATCCACTCGCATTCCGCGGATAAGCTCTGAAATCAACGTCAATTTTAGTTCTATCTTTGTTATTTGCTCGGCTAATATATAACATACTTCTACTGCTTCATCGACTAGCGATTTGATGGCGAATAAGTGATTAACTAAATCTCTACCCGTCATTTGTTCATCCCCTGCGCCTGCTAATACAACAGTAAAAGGTGTATTGATGCTCTTAAGCAAATTAGTAACAGTTTTTATATAATCGTTTATTTCGTTTAAGTATCTTGACTGAGTTATAATATTAAAGTCTTTTACTGCTACTAAAAGAGATGGTATTCGCGATTTTATCTCGTACATGTTTAATATAAGTAACGCTATCAAGACCCTATCATCTTTTGTAATAAGCTTTTCTGTTTCGGGAATTTTAATTGCAGAGCTTGCGGGAACAATAATGGGGACGGTTCTATTTTTCGAATCTCTTACTACAGCAGAAGAAATAGAACCGTCCCCATTATTTCTCTCTTCTCTTTGCTGATTAGCAGCTTTTTCTTTCTCTTCTTGAAATAACGGCTTGTAAATAGCGAAATAACCAACTATAGATATCCCAACAGGTATTCCAATAGAATATAAAAGCGGCCTTATCAACTCCGGATTCTTCTCTACAATATCCCATATTTTTACTGCAATACAATATATAGGTAAAGATACCCCAAGAAATACAGCTATTTTATCAAGCGTTGAAGAGGCCTCTCCTCTAACAGCTGCTACTGTTTCTAACCTGGCATCTGTATATGCTATTATGCCCGTTAAATACGGCATTGAACTATTATAAGAGAAACTTTCTCTGCTGTTTAGATATTGTAAATCAGGATTTATTAATGTAACGGGAGAACTATAATATCCCGTATGTCCTCTATTACCTCCTATAGGCGGGCCTCGAGGCGATATCAATGATAAACTAATTCCTCTAATAATTGGGTTTACTTGGGCCACTGGAATAATCCTAAACTCAGGCCCGTTGTTTACACTAGCAACTTTTAATAAACCTAACTCTTGAAGAATTCTATTTATAATTCCGTTGACAATATAATTAAGGGTACATTTTTCTTTTTTCGGAGCGTTATTTTCGCTTTCCGGGACCGCAGAAGCCTCTCCTCTAACAGCCACTACTGCTCCCATTTTCTTACTCACTGCGTTTACTATCAAGTTTGAGCTGACAACTCTGTCTGTCATAATGTTTCTCCCGAGTTCTTTAGAAACCGAACTGGATATGACTCCGTTATTGCTTGAGCCGCTTATATCAAGATAAAAATTGCCTATAACCTTAGGGTCTTCAATACTCTTGAGTTTTTCTAAAATGCCTTCAAAACAACCTAGGTGATATTTAATTACACCAATTTTTTTATCGTAATAATCTGAGGCTAAAACAACTTGTTCTCCTTCTAACTTTAATAGGGCCAATTCACAAGTCCATGTTACAGGATCAATAAATATTTTATAGAGATTATAGGGCCATATTTCTTCTTCCCAATCTCGCTCTACAGTCATATTTGCGGCACTATCTCTAAATGCAGTTTTACCTAAAAGCGTATTTAACAAATACCTGCCCTCTGGATATTCCTCGCAAGACCCTATTGTAGAGGCATCCTTTAAGAACTTAGTAATTTCTTCAAGAACAAAATCAAACTTTCCTTTTTTTCTATTTCTTTGCCTAGGATTTTTAAGATATCCTTTTAATACTGTTATTAAACTTCTGCTTATTTCAACAAAGTCGTTAATCGCTTTTAAAATATCTCCTTTTTGGGCCTCTGCCATATGCGAGTAAACTGCTTCTTGCGCAACAGACTCAAGAACACCATTTCCTTGAATATCAAGATAATAATTATCAAAAAGTCTTGGATTGTTTATCGCTGTAAGTTTTTCCAAAATATCATCAAACCAGCTAATCCTTTCTTCAATAGTTTTGGCTTTCTGACTAATTATTTTTTCCAAGCTCGCAGTTGATTCCTCCTCTAATTTTTCCAAAGCCATTTCACAAGCGCAAATAATAGGTGTAAAAAATTTATTTCTCATATCATACGGCTCTAAACTTTCCCGCCAATAACTCAAT
>JBDRLG010000158.1:0-13294 GCA_043813255.1 Candidatus Omnitrophota bacterium | reverse complement strand
CATTAAATCTTATCCCGCCTCCGGTTGTGCTGCGCACATCACTGAAAACTATTATGTTATCATCATCCCCGCCATTATCATCCGCGGTGAAAGTTATATCCCCTCCAACCTCTACCGGCGCGCTTATGCTTAACGTTGAATTCGTTGTTATATTTACATCACCATCCCCATTGCTTACCGCGTTGCCTGTACCAAAATTAGTTAAATTTAAATCCCCTTCATTTATTATCCATATATCATTACTGCCATTGCTTACTTTTAAATTCGATACCGCTGTCTCGATTGAATTTTCTGCTGAACCAATACCGCTGGCTGCTATAAGTATAAGATCAGTACTAGAAAGATCCGCGCCTCCGCTATTTCCGTCGATAATGGCTCCTCCTACATCCAGTTTAATCAGAAAACCAGCTGGTACAATAATACCTATGCCATCTATTGAACCAATAACTAAAGAATTTATGTTTTTAAATTCAAAATTACCAGATCCAGAAATAAGTGCCGCTAAAGTCCCTACATTATTGTTATTATTCAAACTAATATCTTTAAGCGCCCTTAATACCAGTTGCTCTATAGTTATCGCGGCTGTTCCGTTCTCAATGATACGCCCGCCTGATATTAAAGATAAAATACTCGTCCTGGCTGGATTGATATTTGAGTTAATGCTGATATCTCCGCTTGTGCTATTACCTATTACAATACTTTTAGCGCTCATCCTATCTAATTCCGCGTCAGAAAGATTAAGTGTCCCTGCAAGTGTAGCTATGCCTAAGTTTATGGCCCGGCCGGACACTGAAGGTTCAATAATAACCTTATTATCTTTAGCATCAATTAATGTATCCGGATTAGAAGTATTAATAATAACATCCGCCGCCCTAATCAGAATCTTTCCATAATTCGAATCCCCGTTGGTAACTACGCTTTTGCCCGCGTTTAAGATATAATTACCGTCTCCATTACTGTCATAGTCAGCGAGGATAGATATATCCCCTATATTTGTAAGCAAGTCCGCGTTTTGAACAATAGATCTTTCAGCGATCAAAGTAAGAATATCATTTAAACCAGTTAAGATAATATCATTATTAATAATTATAAACTCCTTAGCCCAAAGCAGCAAACTATCATCAGTATTAATCAGGGCATCAACTAAAATACTCCTGCTAAGATTTGCCAGAACTACCATGCTATTTAAACCGGTAGCATCAAGCTGATACTTGCTTGTATTTACCCCCCCATTAACCTCGGAGATATAAATATTGCCCGGTGCAGTAGCTGTAAGTATACCTCTGCCTAAATCCACATCCAGAGCATTTTTAATCGTATTATCCGGATCATCTTTATCAAAACTGCCGATGCTTCCATTTAGAGATTTTAAATTAATGTTATCAGCTGTAATTCTGGTCGTCTCTAATCCATCATCAAATATATTTCCTCCTATGGTAATATTTACCGTAGCAGATCTGATATTATGCTTAAGGACAATATCTACCAACCCGTTGTTTGAAATATTAACTGTATTGATTGTCCGGACATCCCCATTAAGGGTAATTAAACCGCCTCTGTTTGTGCCATTAGCTAAAAGCGTAAGATTATCTAAATACGCCCCGGGATAACCGCGATCCACAGTACCTAAGCTGATTGCCCCCGCGTCTGCCGCGGGACAAGATGTAGAAGTATCAATTGTAAGGCTGTATCCAACCGCATCCGCGTAAACAACTGCCAATCCCCAATCTACTAATCCGCCATTCGCGTCATTTCCCTGCTCAGTATCTACAGTAATATTATCTGAAATAACAATACTCCCGCCTCCCGGGACAACAAAATCTCCAGTGTCACCTGCGCCATCATCATCAAGGCATATATTCTTATTTAAGGTAAGCGCCGCGCCACCCTTATTTACCGTAAGGTCATTAACAAAATAATCTAATCCGCCATTATCTGAAAATTCCCCCAAAGAAACATTCCCATCGAAACCACCGGTAGTATCAATAAGCAAATCAATTCCCCGGCTGGCGGAAAATACATTTGTATTTGCCAGAGTCACCCGGCCCGCAGCAGAATCATTACCTTCCTCTGTATCAATAACCATCGGCCTGTTTAAAAGTATATTTGCCGGTGTGCCTAAAGGCCCCTGCATTACCACATTCCCGCCTTCAGTGTAAATACTTCCGTTTAATGATATATTTAACGCGGTAATTAAAAGCGATTTTAAACGCTGGATAGCGCCGATTTCATTGCCTAAAATCACATCTGAAGAACCCGCGTCAATAACCAAGCTATTTGTCTCTGAAGCAACACTATTTACTCTACCGCTAATCTTAACCATACCGCAATTTGCCGCGGCATTAGTATCAATAGTAATATTAGAGTCTAAAAGCACATCCCCATTTAATGTAACTGAATTACCCAGAGCATTTGAAGTAATAATATTTCCGTTTAAGGTAATTGTTGCCGCATTAATTAAAACCGTATTAATTTCATCGGCATTACCGATTGCTCCTGTATATACTGTCCCTGTGCCGGCATCAATAGTAACATCTTCAGAACTATTACCTCTAATTCTTCCTAAAGTAATTGCCCCGCCATTACTGTAAATACTTAAATCAGAGCCGTCAGATAAATTAATAGTTCCATTGTTAGGAAAACTTATAGCATCCCCTGAAGAAGTAAAAGTAGTCGGAGCCGCTGAAATTATATTTACCCGGGGAGTATTATAAACCTGTTGATTAGCATGATAGATTGTTCCAATAAAATTAATTAACCTTGCGGCAGTTACATTTGTATCACCACTCACGCCTTCTCTAAGCGCCTTACCTATATTAGAGATAGTAATAATTCTGCCATTAATAACTAACCTGGTTAAAGGAGAATTCGCGCCAACTGCCCCTTCCAAAATAACAACCGCGCTGTTTCCCGCGTCAAGGGTCAAACTATAAGGGCCGTCTATAGTGCTATCAGAGCCGACAAATTGTATCTTACCAAAAATCCCGCTTGCCTTAGTATCAATAGTAATATCTGCCGCCAAGGTAACCGGCCCGGTAATAGTAACTGAATTGCCTACCCTACTAGAAGTAATAATATCCCCATATAAGGTAATGCCGCCGGCCGCGGTAATAATAACCGTATTAATTTCATCGGCATTTCCTATTTTTCCTACACGGACTGTGCCCGTGCCCGCGTTAAGCGTGACATCTTCAGAGCTATTGCCTCTGATTGACTGCAGGCTAATCGCGCCGCCATTACTATTTATTATTAAATTAGAGCCATTAGAAAGTAATAAATCAGCGGTATTAAAAATGATTGCATCCCCTGAAGAAGTAAAAGTCGTAGGAAATCCACGGTTAATTAAAAAGTTACTTCCCGCCCCAGCAGTATAATTCTGCTGGTTGGCATTATAAGTCATGCCGGTAAAAATAAGCTGATTTAACGCGTTAATATCCGTATCCCCAGTAACACCCGCTGAACCAGCCGTCCCAATCCCGGTTAAAATCACATTTAACGCGTCAAAATCAAGGCTGGCTACAGCCTGAGTACCGCCAATCACACCCCCCAAAGTTAAATCCCCGCCAGTCCCCGCGTTAAGCACAAGTCCGCTGGCAGTTAAATCATCATTGATTGTGCCGGTAATAGAGATATCGCTGCCAGCAGAAAATAAACCGCCGGCTGTAGTATCTAAAGTTATAAGCGCCGGCGCACCTAAAATCACATTGCCAATAATAGATATAGCATTACCACTGGTTATAATATTTGCGTTTAAAATTGTAGTCGCTCTAGAGCCATCAAGAGTAATTGAGGCATCTGAATTTCCGCTAATCCGGCCATTTACAGTAATAGACCCGCCTCTAGGCGTACGGATAGTTACCGGATCAAGAAATGTTACTTCCCGGATATCAATAACATGCATTCCTAATGGGTGGCCAATAATAATACTATTAAAACCATCTGCCAAAGCGGCTAAATCAGTAGAATCCAGCAATAGCGTACCAACTGCACCATTTCCTATACCTATAGACACATTATTCCGTGAAGGCTGTAAAATCACCCTGCCGCCTGCTCCTGAAACTGAACCCGCGCCGCCTAAGAAATCTATACTGTCACCAGCAATAGTAAGCGTATTTGCGCCAATATCAAGTTTTGAAAATAAACTTACATTGCCATTAATAGTCAAGTTCCCTTGAGAAACAATATCCGCGCCGCTAACCGTAGTTAACCCAAACATAGAAATATCACCTAAAAAAACAATATTTGCCGCTCTATTTATATTTACTGTTTCACGGTAAGCCGCGCCTGCTATATTTAAGGTAATAGCGCCATTGACTGTGCCTATGGCACTAAGCAGGCTATTGATAGAATTATGACCGGGGAAATTAACTGGGATACCGGTAACTGTAAGATTACCGGCAGAATTTACTGTACCTAAAAGTTTAACGTGGGCTCCAGCTAACTGAACATTACCGCTGGTTAAAGTCTGGATGGTTTTTCCTAAAGAAAGGACTAAATCGCCAATACCATCACCGTCACAATCAGCATTAATAATAATTTCGCCATTGGTAACGGTTATGTTGGCATTAATAATAATGCCGTCAATTTCATTAATAATTAGATCTGCATCAAAAAGATTAATCTCGCCATTAATTACCGCGGGATCAAGAATAAGTTTGCCATGTTTATACCCCGGGGGGGCGCGGCTGCTTAAAATTCCAAAAAATCCTATCTGATCAAAAGCGCTTATTTCCACAACACCGGCATCACCCTTAACACTGCCAGCGGAAACATTTATTCTCGCGTTTTTATCTACATATGTATTGCCTGAACGTGAATTTACATATATCCTGCCGCCATAACCTTCTCTTGAGTCTTGCTGAGCCATTGCTTGGGTATTTGAACCTCCATCTAATACCGTGGATATTTCCGAAACAATGCTTATTTCCCCAGCCCTTCCTCCCTCAAAAGCATTAGCGCTGACAAGGCCTGCCTGTAAAACTGTCCACGCATAAATATTAATTATCCCGCCATTGATAAAATCCACTGTGCCATCAGCTGTAATCTTACCTTTATTATAGAACCCGCTGTCCGGGTCACTAATCGAGATTTTATTAGCGGTTAAAGTGCCTGAATTAATAATCGGAGCGCCAGAAGCGGTTAATTCTATTTCCCCATTTTTACTCACCAATGTATTAGCCTGAATAATTCCGGTATTATTAATAGCATAATCAAAAACATTATTTAAAACTTCCGCGGTTAAAATAACCTTACCGCCATTAGCAAGAATACTACCGCTATTTTTAATCGCGTCAGTAATTTTTCCATCCGGGCCGATTACCGGAGCTTTTACCGCTTCATCAATGACTACTGAAATCTGGTTTAAATCATCCAATGCCAAAGTCATCTTATCACCACTAGCTAAAGCAACTGAACCCAAATCAGCCTGAATCAGGCCTTGGTTCTCTACTGCCTGAGAAAGCAAAGCCACATAACCGCCGTTTTTAACTATAATATTACCCTGATTAAGTATATAACCATTACCGCCATTATTAAAAAATTTATAATTACCGTTTAAGAAATCTTCATTGGTGATATCTAAAGTGGAAACAACTAACCCATTTACATCTACGCGCGCGGTTGAAGTAAAAAATACGCCGTTGGAATTAACTACAAAAACATTTCCATTAGAATTTAACGCGCCGGCAATTACTGAAGGGTCTCCGCCAATGACACGATTTAAAAAAACAGAAGAAGATGATGGTTGAATATAATTAAGTGTCCCATCTGGACTAATATTATACGTATCCCAATTAACAATAGAATAATCTGTCTTCGAAATTATATTGCGAACACCCGGGGCTATATCCTCAAAATAAACATCCCCAGCAATCACCACTGGTTTGGTAGGCAATTCTGTCGATTGACTAAAAGCCATATTAGGAGACAACAAAAATACAGCTATAGCCAATAAAGAAAAATAAAATTTTTTGTGTGTTTTTAAACTCATAAATTAATTTGATAGGAATTTGTAAAGAATTAACAAAAGAATTAACAAAAGTAGAAGAAGTATACCATATATTTATGCATTGTCAAGGTTAACGGACATTTTTGTCCCAACAAGACCGTTTCTATTTTAACCTAATGATATCAATAAGATACGATAGAACGGGTTAATTTCTTCCTCTCTTGCCTGATCAAAAAACCGTATTTGCTGCGTAAGTCTTTAAAGATACAAAGATAATATAAACTGTCTACTTTTCTTTTTGTACTTAGCCCTTACTTTAGCGCACATCCCAATTCAAATATCAACCTATGTACCTTGAAGGCACATAGGTTGATGTATCTTATTTTTCTTTAAATTCCCGCTTTTTTAAAACTACTCTTAACAAATTTAAGATACTCAAGGCTATCCTTTTCTCCCACGAAAAATCCGCCGTCATAAAGATTCACATTGCGCTCCTGCCTCATCTTATTGCCAAGCACAAGGATATCTTCATCCTTAAGTAATTGGCTCAGTTTCTCTAAAATCTTAACATGATGGCCAGCCGTACTCCTTACTTTGTATCCTTTTTTGGCAATGAGCGCGATACCCAATTTCATAAAAGCATCGTAACTAAACTTAAAAATAACATCGGGAACATCAGATTCTCCAGCTATCTTAAGATCATGTAAAGCAGATTTTAAGTATTGATCAATTTGTTCCTCTTTAAATATCAGTTTTTGAAAATGTTGGCTCTCAAAATTGATCATACAAGCTTTATAATCTTAGTTTTAAAAATGCTGTTTATAAATGGATCTTTGTTCTTTTTCTTTGCCTCAAATTCCTTCATGCTTAAATTTGTTACATTAAATTCTCTGCCTGTATCCTTTTGTAATTTAGCAATAACTCTCTGCAATTCTAATACTGAGTGCGTACCAATCGCCAAAAGATCAATATCACTTGAAGAATCCATCTTGTCGCTTGCATATGATCCAAATAGATAGGCTTCCTTAATACCTTTGATATTACCTATCTTATCTTTTAGTCTTTTTTCTATACCCCGAGTCTTTAAAAAAATCTGACGGTAATGCTCCAAAACAGGATTATCCTTTGCTAGAAAGAAATACCTTTGTTTACCGCGAAATTCACTCTTAAAAAGGCCCTCTTTTTCAAATTCTTTGAGTTTGGTCTCGGTATTTTTAGGATCAAGCTCTAAAATCCTTGCCAGCTCATTAATATATACTTGAGCCTCCGGATTTAGGAAATAGTAATCCAATAATTTTATTGCCACTTTTGAACGTAGAGATATCATTTTTTCACCATGTTTATGGTAATAAATTACCATAAACGATTATTCTTGTCAAGCGAAATGCATTGACTCAGCTAAACCTATCTAAAGGTAAGTAGAAAGTAAGTAGACAGTTTACGCAACCTGTTGCATTTCAAATTATTCCAAAAGAAATACGGGCGTACACAAACAAAGTAAAAATATTTATTACATAATATCTTGGGACAGAGACGTCCCAAGAAACCTTAGAATTTTCAAATACGCTGTTGATAATTATACCGCTATTAATGGGTTAAACCATAATTATCTTATCTATCTCCCCTTGTGATGGTATGCTAAACTTAGTTGAAATTCAGGAAGTTGATTAATAAAATAACTTGCAAAACAGGCAAGGTTCCTCGAAAATATGGTTAGTACCAATAACCTATTTAACAAAAGGAGGAACCAATGCCTGCAGGAATAAGTATAGCAAAGAGACGTGGTAAAGGGAAGATAAAAGTTAGCCAAAAACGGGAATTATTACAACAAAGGCTAAAAGATTTGGATAGCGAAGATTTGGATGTATCTTTAGGATTAATTCAAGAGCTTATGCCGGTAGTTTTAAGGGAAGTAGAAAAAAGACTGACAGATGAAGTTAAGAGAATAGTTGGAATACGCTATGAGCATGGGAAAGAAAATGTAAGTTGGGGCCGTCAGGCAGGGTCTATTTATTTACGGGATCAAAAGATCCCCATAGAAGTGCCACGGGTAAGGAATAAGCGGGAGCATAAAGAAGTGTCTTTAGAAACTTACAGAAAATTACAACAGCCATATCTATCGGATGAGCAAACGGTATTAAAGTTATTAAATGGAATTAGTATGCGTAACTACAAAAAATGCGCGGAATTAATTCCGGAGGTATTTGGAATCAGTCCTTCAAATTTATCAAACCGTTTCAAAAGCAGGACAGTTGAATTAGTGAGAGAAATAACAACAAGGTCATTATCAAGGCATGATTTTGCCTGTATATTTATAGATGGCAAGCGCTACGCACAAGACGGGTTATTAGTAGCTTTAGGGGTTACTATAGACGGTAAAAAAGTCATATTAGGAATAGACCATGCCTGTACGGAGAATGCAGTAGTAACCGATCAATTCTTTGATAAGCTTATAGAAAGAGGCTTAAGGTTCGAAGATGGTATTTTGTTTGTAGTGGATGGGTCAAAAGGATTAATAAAAAGCATTAAGCAAAAATTCCAAGAGTATGCGTTTATTCAACGCTGCCTTTGGCATAAACGGCAAAATATTATAAGTTATTTATCTAAAAGCCAGCAGGAAATCTGCAAAAGAAAACTTAATAAAGTATACCAGAAAACAAATTACAAAGAAGCTAAACAGGCTGTAAATCTTCTGCATCAAGAATTATGTAGGATTAATCAATCTGCTGCCAGCAGCCTTATGGAAGGTTTAGATGAAACTTTAACTTTGCATAAATTAGGCTTAGCTCCAGAATTATGTAAAAGTTTGAATACCACTAATTGTATTGAATCGGTTATGTCACAACTAAGCCAATACACAAACAAAGTCGACCGCTGGCATAACAGTTATCAGTTATTACGATGGACAGCAGCAAGCCTTTTGCAAATAGAGCCTTACTTGCAAAAGGTCAAAGGCTTTAGGTACTTAAAAGTTTTGCGTTTTAAAATGCAAGAAGAAATTAAAAAACGGCAGGATATAAAATACGGAAAAGAAATACAATCGGATTTAGAAGCTGTTGTTGTTTAATATGACGAGGAATCTTTGTCAATTTCAACTAAAAAATGTATTGACTCGTTCACTTCAAAAAGATCGTAGACGTTGTACATAACTTTCGGTAAAGCAAGGTTTTATGTAACAAATATTTTTATTTTTTTGTGTTCTTTGAAAAAATTTTGTTAGATTTTGTTTTTCTCTCCGTCTATTAATAGTAGGAGGAGAAAAAACTATGCCATCGTATGCCAGAAAACATCAGTTACAGAACTCATTAATTTATCATGTTTTTAATCGAAGCAATGCAAAGGTGTTTATTTTTCAAGGATTTTGTGCATTTTATTAAATTGCTAAAGCACTATAGCTTGAAATTCGCGTTAAAGATATATCATTGGGTTATTATGTCGAATCACTATCATTTGCTTCTGGAACTTGATGAACCGAGCCGGCTTTCGCGGTTTATGGCAGGACTTAACCGTGCTTATACGCATTATTACCATAAGGTTAATGAAACCTCTGGTTTATTATGGCAGGGTAGGTTTAAATCACAACCTGTTCAAAAAGAGAATTATATGTTTGCTTGTGGTAGATATATTGAAAGGAATCCTGTTAGTGCCAATATTGTTAGTGAAGCGGTTGATTATACATACAGCAGTGCTAAATTTTATTGTTTTGGTAAATCCGATGGATTGACAACGCCAGATCAATTATATTTAGAATTGGCTGATAATAGTCTTGAGAGGCAGTTTAAATATAGCCAATTCCTGAAAAATTTTGATTCAGAAGAGGAAAAACTCTTTGCGAATTTAGAAAATCCAGTTGGTAATATTGAATTTATTAAAAGGCTTGTTAGACAAGGCAGGCAACTGGTTGCTCGCAGAGCAGGCCGTATTAGGAAATAATTGTTTTATAAATACAGTATTTTTAGACGGTTTGGTACAACGTCTACACTTACATTTAAAAATTGATGACGCCAAGAAAGTCTTCACGCCTTTTTTCACTACAAAAACCTCTTCGCGCAAAGGCACAGGCCTTGGCCTGTATGTGATTAAACGGATTGTTATAGATATGCATAAAGGAAAAATAAGTTTTGAATCAGACCATAAAGTTGGAACAAGGTTTATCTTAGAATTGCCCCTCGCCACAGCCTCCGATAAAAACCCGCCTGAAGCGGATTCCGCGGCTAATCCGCGGAATGAAGCTTAAAAAAATGAAAAGGATGCAACTATGCCATTTAAAAAATATATTTTAAAAAACACATGTAAATTGTAAATGTAAGTGCGAGAAAAAATAAATAAAAAAGCTCCATAGATGAGCCTGTTGCGAAATGCCTTAAATTTGTCATTCTGCGACTTGACCGCAGAATCTATAAATGGTTTATCGACGATAATAGATCCTGCGCTTTCGCGCAGGATGACAGCAATGGAGTTTTGCAACAGACTCTAGATCGAAAAAACCTGATTATTTTTTAATAATTTACGCAGCAAATCCGGATATTTATGTTACAATATCAGAAATAACTAATGTTTAATCTTTATAGCAAACACAATATGCGATACAAAAAGGTACTTTTAATAAATCCCCCTGATAGTTCTCTGGGGAGGACTACGGATGCTCCTCTTGGCTTGATGTACATAGCTGCCGTATTACGAGAAAAAAAGATCCAAGTACACATATTGGATGCCTTTTTAGACGGATGGAATTCTGTCCTGCCGAAATTAAAGGAATATCAGCCGGATATAGTCGGTATAGCCTGTCAAACTTATGCTCGGCTGGCAGCAATTAAGACTGCTAAAATGATTAAAGACAATTTTGATAACATTGCTATTATATTAGGCGGTCATCATCCGACTTTAATGGGGCACCAATTATTGGATAATTACCCGTTTATAGACATGGTTTGTATGGGTGAAGGCGAATATCTTATGGCAGAATTATGTACAGGACAAGAACTAGAACATATTCTTGGATTAGGATTTAGAAAAGATAAAAATGTTTTTATAAATGCTGCGCGGGTAAATATAGATAATCTTGATATCTTGCCGTTTCCCGCGTGGGACCTTGTAAATCCAAAAAGATACAGTACACATAATAATTTTATTTATAATGGAATAAATCTTGGGAAGGAGGCAGGCGCGGGTATTTCATTCTCCCGCGGGTGTATAGGCAGATGTACTTTTTGTTCGAATAATCTTATGTGGAAAAAATGGAAACATCGTTCTCCAATAAAAGTAGTTGATGAGATAGAATATTTAAATCAAACCTATAATATTCGCTGTTTTCAGTTTAATGACGACTGCTTTTCTGTAAATAAGAAAGCAACAATTGAATTATGTAATGAAATAATTAAAAGGAGCCTGAAAATTATATTTAGCATCATTACAAGAGCAGATTGTGTTGATGAAGTGATACTTAAGTCACTGAAAGAAGCTGGCTGCCACACTGTCAGTTTTGGTATAGAAACAGCCGCGCCTGCGTTATTACAAGCAATGAAAAAACCTATAAAATTAGAAATTTCTGCTAAAGCAATTAATCTTGTAAATTCATTTAATATAAGAAGCACTGCTCTGCTTATTGCAGGCTGTCCTGGAGAAAATTGGGAAACAGTTAACACTACCATAGATTTCTTAAAAAAGGCTAATCCTTCAAGTATTGAGGTAGCAAATGGTTTAAAATTATTCCCCGGGACGGAGTTATATAACATGGCTAAAAGAGATGGAATCATTAATGATAAATTCTGGCTGAGCGATTATCATTGGAAGATATATACTAAAGAAAATTCCCGCTTAAAACTTAATATTTTCGCAAACGCAATCCAAAACAGAAAAAAACTATCTAAATTTTTAATAATTAATTTATTAAGGAATCATAAGTTTGTAACAAAAGAAATTGAATTATTTTTTAAGGATATTTTTATTAATAAGATAGGTATTGGAAGGCCAAAAAAGAATAGGCTTAAGCCTAAAGCAGCCTATTAAAGAATTTATATGAAGAAAAAAACATTTGCTAAGGTAGCTTATCAGTCATTAAAATCTATCTTTAAGTTAACAAATCAATGCGATAAGTTCGAAAATTATTTATTATTTGAGGATTTTTGCCAGTCTGTGGAAAAAACCCATTTTAATCAGGAAGGTTTGTCTAGAGAAGAAAAGAAAGCGTTTTTTAAAAAACAGTTAAAAAATATTGAAATTGAAACGCATGCTTTTTGTAATCGCACATGTTCTTTCTGCCCGAATTCCCAAATAAATCGTTTAAATAAAAATCAAATTATGCCTGTCCCTGTTTTTAACAAAATTATTAGTGAATTAGAACTAATTGATTATAGAAACGTATTAAAACTTCATCGTTATAATGAACCTCTCGCGTTAGACATTATTTTTGACCGTATTAGTTACGCGCGGAGACAATTGCCGCATGCTAATATTGGAATACATTCAAATGGAGATTATGTTACTAAAGAAATGCTTTTACGACTGGAAGAAGACGGACTTAATTTTTTGCAGCTTAGTTTATATATTGATTTTAATGGGGCAAAAGAAGAACAATTTTACCGTGCAAAGGAGTATTGTGAAGATTATTTAAAAAAAAGGAATTTAAAGGGACAAATAATAAGCGCTGATGGCCGGCTTATTCGTTACATTATACCTATGCAAAAAATGTACGTGTCTATGTTTGTAGCTAACGCAGATGTTCAGTGGGTTGATAGAGGAGGAGTTGTAAAAAAATATTCCAATCAAGATAGAATATCGCCATGCGAAGGCCCATTCAATGGAATGTTTATTGATTGGACGGGAGACGTTTTACCATGTTGTAATTTAAGGGGCGACATAGCGCTTCATAAAGAGTATATTTTAGGTAATGCAGCGGAATCTACTTTGCAAGAGATTTTTTATTCAAAGATAGCGAATGCATTAAGACGGGAACTTATCGAATTCAAAGAAAAAACCAATGTATGTAAAACATGCCAATATGGGATATTTCATCTTATACTAATGGCGAAATTAATACTTAATAAAAAACTTAAAGAAATAGGGATCTCATAAGGATACAGGATAATTAGCCGTTTTGTAATCTGTTCTGGAGGCAGTTCTTTCTGGTTGCTCGCAGAGCAGGCCGTATTAGGAAATAATTGTTTTATAAATACAGTATTTTTAGACGGTTTGGTACAACGTCTACACTTTATTCTTGACTATTTAGTTACACAAAAAAAAGTTTTTATTGACAAAGATAAGAGGATGTGATAAAAATAATTCTGTAAAAGGGATAAAATAATTTATATTACACCAACTTATTGTTATGTTTTCAAAAAAAGATAA
>JBDRLG010000157.1:0-2173 GCA_043813255.1 Candidatus Omnitrophota bacterium | reverse complement strand
GCCGCTCCGTAAGCGGAGCGTTTTACCAGCGTCGGAAACGCAACCTAAAGGTTGCGGCTACCGCGTTAAAATATGGATTGCGACACAGTCTGAATGACACGCTATTGACATCTCAAAAACATTTTACCGACGATAACAATTATCATAACTTGGACACAAGTTATTCTATATAATAATTCCTGACGCGGACAAATCGCTTTTAAGCTGATCAAACCCCTTAAACACAAAACCATTTATCCCCTGGCGCAGTGATTCTTCAATAAGTTCTTCGCGGTCGTCCGTGTAAAAAACATTTTCCGCGGGCACATTCAATAATTCAAGCGCCTTTTTATAAATTAACGGATCGGGTTTTTTAAGTTTAAGTTCAAAAGAAAGCAGAATAGTATGAAAGGCGTCAAACAAAGGAAATTTAGCGGCGATATAATTATAATGCAAAACATTAATATTTGAAAGCAAGGCTACCTTATAATGATTCTTTAATTTTTTGGCGGTTTCATAAACCAAACGGTTTTTTTCACTCAAGAAAAATATTTCATTCCAGACTGGCAAAAACTTCTTATAATCTAAATCTAGATTTAATATCTTTTTTACTTCAATAAAGAAATCCTCCGGCGCAATCTTACCCTCTTCGAACAAACCGGTTAATTCAGAATCAAAAAAATAATCATATATCTCTTTAGGGCTTTTATCACAATATGATGATACCTTTTCGGCGGCTATGGTATGGTCAAAATCAATTAACACATTGCCCAAATCGAAAATAACAGCTTCTATTTTTTTTGCCATTTTATATTTTTTATGTTGAGACCCTTCGCCGCTTAGCTCCTCAGGATGACCCCGTTTAGCAGAGTCAATTATCTTTATTTTTTGATTTTTTGAATAAATCTAAGAACCTGTCTTCGTATTCTTTATAAACATTCCATTTATCCAATTCAACTTTCAATTCATTTGCCTTGGAAATATCAGTTTTTGACTTTTTGAATAACCCCTCAATTTTCTCTTTCACAGAAACAGGTAATTTTGTAAGCTGGCTTAAAGTTTTCTTTATTTTTTCTATTTCTTCTTCCCCTATGGGGCCTGCTGGACTGCCCAGTTTAAGAAAATCTATAAGCTTATTAATTTCTTCTTCAATAACTCCGGCTTGAGAGAGAAGGCTGCTTATATTCAATTCGAGATTTAACATTTTTATTAAAACTTCCAATATGACATACGCCGCTTTAGGATTTTCTATTTGAATTGTATAAAGCGGAATTTCTCCCAAGATACAAAACCCGGAAAGATTATTTTTTTTAGCAAGGCCCAGAAATAAACCGTTCATTCCGCTGATTTGGCCTTCCGGTAAAATATTAACCCCATTCTTTTTAAAACTATCAACCAATTGTTTGGAAGTAGCCGCTAACCAGGCATTTGCCGGCTGAGTATGGTCAATAGGCAAAGGCATAGCCGCGAAATTAATCACGGTTTTTATTTTTAGCGACTTAGCGAAATTCAAAATAATTTCACAATACCGCTCTGCTTTTGTTAAATCCGGCTGCGCGTTGCTTATGAATATCACCAAATCACTATTCTTTGCTTTATTCTTATAATAATAAAAAATACCCAAAGGAAGTTCAGGCAGGCTCAATACGCCTTCATGCACAACCCCTCCGGTAAAATAGAAAAAATCCTGCGGCATAATTCTGGCAAACTCCTCCGCCTTTAAATTTTCCACAAGATACTTAGCGGCTTTAAACGCGACTTCTCCCATACCCGGCCAAGCAGCTATAAGGCAAGGGCTTTTCAATTTTACTTTCTTAGTAACTTTAATTTCATCCATAATATTAGCTCCTCAATAATGCTTCTAGGTTTTTTATACTTTACATTATTGACTCCGTAGTATACTTAAAAATTATCGTAAGAGAATTTTTATGTGCTTATACTATGGAGCAGGTTTATTTTCAATAATGTTTCCAGGTTTTATTCCTTGCATTATTGACTCCGTAGTATACTTAAAAATTATCGTAAGGGAATTTTTATGTGCTTATACTATGGAGCAGGTTTATTTTCAATAATGTTTCTAGGTTTTTTATACTTTACATTATTAACTCCGTAGTATACTTAAAAATTATCGTAAGAGAATTTTTATGTGCTTATACTATGGAGCAGGTTTATTTTCAATAATGTTTCTAGGTTT
>JBDRLG010000156.1:0-3392 GCA_043813255.1 Candidatus Omnitrophota bacterium | reverse complement strand
ACCTCAAATTTGTCATTCTGCGGCTCGCCTCGCGGCGAAGCCGAGGGCTTGACCGCAGAATCTATAAAAATTTTATCGTCGATAATAGATCCTGCGCTTTCGCGCAGGATGACAGAAATAGAGTTTTGCAACAGTCTCCATAGGATTAAACATTACACAATTACTCAATCGGCCTTTCTTTCAAAGGCTTAAAACTATAGCCTGATTCTATTTGCGGCAATGCCGCAACCGGCTCGGTTAAAAAGAAATCTCCCTTTTTAATCCAAGCCTTTAATTCACCAGCTATTTCCTGCGCCTTTGAATAACTGGAAAGGCTTCCTGTAGGCACTTCTTTACCATGTACTTTAATTACACCTGATTTTAGCTGAGCGTAATTCACTTCACCTAAAGTTTCCTTAACTAACTGCGGATAAGCGTGGCTGTAATCAACTATCTGCGTCCAAATTTCCTCATCCCGGACAGCAGTATACTTAACTATCTCTTCATTTAATATAGGGATAGGCACACCTATACCTACACACAGGCTCGCGCCATAACCAAGCATGCTTACTCCTACCAGCCATTCTGGCTTCATCTGTTTTAAATCTCCGATTACCGCCAAAGTGCCTGCCGGTTCCTCAGGCACGCCGTTTTCTTTTCTTTTTACATTTGGATTATGCTGTGTGCCCTGCCATGCGACATAACCAATTCCTCCGCCCAAAAAGATTCTCGTGCCAATCCCGATAGTTTTATAATAGGGGTCGTTTAATAACGGAGAAATCTGGCCGGCGGAACAATAGCTGGCATTGCCAAGCTTGGGCCTTAATATACCCATATAAGTATACAGCGTTCTATCAGATAAATTTACCGCCACATTGTAATTCTGGTAAGAATTCCGGATATTAAACAGTACCGCTTCATTCAAATCTTTTATATTTATTAAAGTATCAAGTTTCTTACGGGGATAACAATCTGTCCCGTGGCCAGACGCTTCCAAACGTATGTCTTTTCCTGATACTAATTCCTGAATAACATGGCCTCCGCCGTATTTGAACTCACCCGGAAAAACTTTATTACGCGGGTCATCATCAGGTATAGCGGTCGCTCCCAAATAAATATCCGTAGCCGCGAAACCGCAATAAGCAGGCACATCATTAAATTTACAAATGCCTCCGCCCAGCTTAATACGCGGCTTTGAATGCCCGATATTAAAATAAACGCCGCTTGAGCACATAGGGCCGAAAGTCGCGGTAGTCACCACATCCACTTCTTTAGCGGCTTTTTCAGGGCCTTTTTTATCTACTAAATCAATTATTTCTTCCGCGGTAACTACTACCGCTTCGCCCTTTTTTATCTTTTCATTTATTTCTTTTATTGTTTTCATATTAAATTAGCTTATAAGATTTTATATTCTTAATTATACAGCCACAACCTCTTTTACTTCGGGGACTTCCTGTTTTAACATTTTTTCAATCCCCATTTTTAAAGTCATTTGGCTCATCGGGCAGCAGCCACAGCTTCCGGTAAGCTTTACTTTTACTATACCGTCATCTGTCACATCGATTAATTCCACATTCCCGCCATCAGCCATAAGCATAGGGCGAATTTTTTCCAAAGCCTTTTCAACTTTCTCTCTCATAATAACATCTCCTCAATAATGGTTATAGGTTTTTATACTCTACATTATTGATTCCGTAATATACTTAAAAATTATCGCGAGAGAATTTTTAAGTGCTTATATTATGGAACAGGTTTCTTTGCAATAATGGTTATAGGTTTTTATACTTTGCATTATTGACTCCGTAGTATACTTAAAAATTATCGTAAGAAAATTTTTAAGTGCTTATACTATGGAGCAGGTTTATTTTCAATAATGTTTCTAGGTTTTTTATACTTTGCATTATTGATTCCGCAGTATACTTAAAAAATTATCGTAAGAAAATTTTTAAGTGCTTATACTATGGAGCAGGTTTATTTTCAATTTATTATACTACTAATTTAGTTTATAGGAAAGCATAAAAACTTGTGTAATTGCGGGGAGCCCCTTCGACTACGCTCAGGGTAAACTCCGGCGACGCGGCAATCTCATCAAGATTGCTTCACCCCTTCGGGGTTCGCAATGACACGCAATTTACTATTATGACACAGCCTGAATGACAACGAGAACTTATTATACTCAGAAAAAATGGCCTCTTTGTTTTTTTATATATCAAAAAGGCCAGGCTTAATATTACTCTTACACTACTTCTGAATCTTTAAGTTCTTTTTTTTTCTTCTTCAAATCTTCCAACATCGGCAATAACCCATCATGGCCAAAAATGTCTAAATTACCATCGATAAACTGATAAGCACCTTCTTCAATAACAAACACAGAATCAAACGCGCGCATATCCGTAGGTGTTAAAGGATGATAGAAGTAAACATTGCCTGCTAAAGGAGAATCAAAAGAATTAATCCGATAATTAGCTAATTGCATTGTGTTAGGCAGGCTGAATCTGGAAAGAAGCCCGCTTAAAGCCTGCGCATTCATAAAAGCTGTAGGAGACGGCCATATTCTTAAACCATTCCAGTAAACATTTCCCGGAGGACATAATGGATCAGGAAAACTGGAAGGTAAAAATACCGGCTCACCTACAGGAGAATTAATTGTACCAGTTAATCTACCGCTATTCAAACCAACAGCGCCGCCAATATCCAAAACCAAATTTCCCTTAATTGACACATTTAAAGGCGTTACCAGGCCAATAGTCCCTTTAGGAGCATAAATTAATGAATCATCCTTTGCGATAATATGGTATCCTAACTTGCTAACCCCATCTATAGAACCATCTGTGCCAATAATCACACCAGCCGCATCATTAATAACACTGTCTATCAGAAAACTGCCAAAGTTATATATTCTGATATCGCCTGTTGTTGTATTGCGGGCACTCAGGACATTAATCTCTGTCTCAATAGCATCAAGGGAACCAATACCATTCTGAGCAAACAAATTTAAACGGTTAGCTATTACGTTGGCTGCATCTGCATTCCCATCAGTAATTGCTCCATTAATTAAACGTATATCCACATCTGCCGTTCCAGCATCAACCATATTTAAAGCTAAATCATTAGCCTCTCTGATAATAATATCATTATTACTAGTAAAAGCTTCAAATGTATCTACATCTGTATCAAGATTAATTCCACCCGGCGCATTAATTATTAAATCATTACCTGTAATATTATTATTCCCCGCGCCATTATTATCGGTTAACGCTCCTTTACTCAAACTGATATCCACATCTGCTGTGCCTGCGTCAACTAACCCCAACGCAAGTCTTTTAGCCTGACGAATCGTAATATTACTATTATCAGTTAAAGCTTCAAATGTATCTACATCCGTATCAAGATTAATTCCGCCCGGCGCGTTA
>JBDRLG010000155.1:0-21261 GCA_043813255.1 Candidatus Omnitrophota bacterium | reverse complement strand
CCTACAATTGAAAATGTCGTGAATGGTGAATATCCGATATCAAGGCCGCTGTTTTTTTATACTAATGGCGCGCCGCAGGGTTTGGTGAAGAAGTTTGTGGATTTTACGCTTTCTAAGGAAGGGCAGGAGATTGTTTTGGCAACTGATTTTGTGCCAGTTACTGCGAAATAAATAGTAATTTATGGTAGCCGCAAGCTTTAGCTTGCGTAATAAAACGCAGGCTGAAGCCTGCGGCTACCAGATAATGAACATATTAGGTTCTCATGCGTAAAATAAAAGAATTTATAATTGAAAAACTTATACTTGTTTGCGGGTTAGCCGCTATATTTTTTGTGGTGTTGATTTTCCTTTTTTTGCTTAAGGAAGGGCTGGCGGTTTTTAATATTGTAAGCCCTTTGAAATTCCTTTTTGGTAAAAGCTGGTATCCGATTTCTGAGCCGCCTCAGCTGGGGATATTGCCGTTGATTCTTGGCTCTTTGGTGGTTACTGTGGGCGCGGCGATTATTTCTATACCTATAGGAGTAGGCTGCGCGGTTTATATCGCTGAGATTGCTCCTTTAAAAATTAAAGAGGTTCTTAAAGGGGGGATAGAATTATTAGCGGCTATTCCGAGTGTTGTTTTGGGATTTATCGGTATGGTAACGCTTGTTCCGTTAGTAAAGACAGTTTTTCATTTGCCTACAGGGTTAACTGCTTTATCAGGCTCGATAATGCTGGCGTTTATGGCTATGCCGACAATAGTTTCAATTGCTGAGGACGCGCTGTATTCTGTGCCTAAAACATATAAGGAAGGCGCTCTCGCGCTGGGGGCGACTCATTGGCAGACGATATGGCGGGTGATGCTTCCAGCGGCGTCAAGCGGGATACTGGCGGCGGTTATGCTTGGAATTGGCAGGGTAATCGGCGAGACAATGGCGGTGATGATGATTACCGGAAATGCCGCGGTTATACCTCATACTATTTTGGCGCCGGTGAGGACTTTAACCGCTACTATTGCCGCTGAAATGGGCGAGGCGGTTGTAGGCAGTGAGCATTATTTTGCTTTGTTTGCCATTGGTATAGTTTTATTTGTTCTTAGTTTTATAATTAATGTAACCGCGGATTTATTTTTGCATAGAAGGCAATAATGAAAAATCCTTACAGGACACAAAATATCGCTTTTTTCTTTTTATTATTAGCGACACTTTTAATAGTGGTGCCGGTAGGGTTAATCGTTGTTATTATTATTCAAAAAGGCCTGCCGGCGATTAACTGGCAGTTCCTTACGGATATGCCGCGGCAGGGAATGCGCGCCGGCGGGATATTTCCGGCGATTGTAGGGACGGTATATTTAGTTAGCGCGGCGATTATTTTTGCTTTGCCTATAGGGCTTCTATCGGCTATATACTTGAGTGAATATTCAAAAGATAACCTGCTTACCCGGATTATAAAATTAGCAATTATTAATCTGGCAGGCGTGCCTTCTGTGGTTTACGGGCTTTTTGGCTTGGCCATTTTTGTGGTATTTTTTAAATTCGGCGCCTCAATTATTTCCGGTTAGCTAACTCTTGGGATTATGATTCTTCCTGTAATTATTACTACTTCGCGCGAAGCCTTAGAGAGTGTGCCGTATTCTTTTCGCGAAGTAAGTTTATCTTTAGGCGCGAGTAAATGGCAGACTATAAGGCATATTGTCCTTCCTAACGCTATACCGGGTATTTTGACCGGGACTATTTTGGGATTGGGAAGGGCGGCAGGAGAAACAGCTCCGATTCTTTTTACTGTGGCGGCTTTTTATCTGCCGCTTTTGCCGGATTCTATATTTGATCAGGTAATGGCATTGCCTTACCATCTTTATGTTATTTCAACGCAGGTGCCTAATGTTGATGAGAAGATAAGGTATGGCACAGCGTTTGTTTTGTTGGCGTTGGTTTTGATTATGAATTTAATCGCGATAATTATCCGCTATAGATTCAGAAGGAAGAAAAAATGGTGAAGTTTGGGATAAAAAACCTTGATATTTGGTTTGGCCCTTTGCATGCTTTGAAGCAGGTGAGCATGGAAATAAAAGCTAATGAAATTTTAAGTGTGATTGGGCCTTCAAATAGCGGCAAGACAACTTTTTTAAGAATGCTTAACCGTTTAAACGATCTTAACCAGAATTTTAAGATGAGCGGAGAGGTATGGCTTGATAATAAAGATATAAAAAATATTGATGCGGAATTATTGCGCAAGAAAGTGGGAATGGTGTTTGCTTTGCCTTTGCCGCTTCCGTTGTCTATTTTTGATAATGTGGCTTATGGTATAAGGATGCACGGCGCGAAAAATAAAAAGATAACCAGAGAAAAAGTAGAACAGTCGTTGAAAGAATCGCACCTTTGGGAAGAGGTAAAAGGTCGATTGGGCGAATCAGCTTTTAAATTATCAGGAGGCCAGCAGCAGCGCTTGTGTATAGCAAGGACTCTTGCTGTTGAGCCGGAAGTAATTTTGTTTGATGAGCCTTGTTCAGGGCTGGATCCTATTTCTACCGCGAAAGTAGAAGACGCTATGGTTAAATTAAAAGAAAAATACACCATAGTTTTGGTGACTAATAATGTAAAACAGGCGGCGAGAGTTGGTGACAGGACAGCTTTTTTCTTGAGTGGAGAGCTTATTGAGTTGGATAAGACAGAAAAAATTTTTACCGCGCCGCGTGATAAACGCACAGATGGGTATATCAGGGGGAAATTTGGGTAATGGCAAAGATAGTTACTAAAAATTTAAATTTTTGGTATGGGGTATTTCAGGCTTTAAAGCTGGTTAATTCAGTTTTTGAGGCAAACAGGATTACCGCTATAATCGGGCCTTCAGGGTGCGGGAAATCTACTTTGCTTAGAGTTTTAAACCGGATGAATGATTTGATTGAAGCTGTGCGTATGGAAGGGGAAGTTTTAATTGACGGAGATAATATTTTGAATCCGGGAGCTGATTTGGTGGTTTTGCGTAAAAAGGTCGGGATGGTATTTCAGAGGCCGAATCCGTTTCCGTTATCAATTTATGAAAATATAGTTTTTGGAGAGAGAATTCACGCGCAGCATATTAGCAGGGATAAGCTGGATGAAATTGTTGAGACAAGTTTAAAAGCCGTCCTTTTGTGGGAGGAATTAAAAGACAAACTTAATCAGCCGGCATTGAGGCTGTCGTTAGAGCAGAAACAGAGGCTGTGTATTGCCAGATTGATTGCTGTCCGGCCTGAAGTATTGTTAATGGATGAGCCGTGTTCTACATTAGACCCGCAGGCAACAGCAAGGGTTGAAGAATTAATGCGTGAATTGAAAAATAAATATACTATAATAATAGTTACCCATAATATGCAGCAGGCAGCGCGTGTTTCAGATGATACGGGTTTTATGCTTCTAGGGGAATTGATAGAATTTAATAAGACGCAGGAAATTTTTACCGCGCCGCGCGACAAACGCACAGAAGATTATATTACCGGAAGGTATGGATAAGAGGAGACTGTGCTAAATGAAGCTTTCGGGGACATTTGTGTCATTGCGGGGAGTGAAACGACGAAGCAATCTCTGCGAGGGTTAAGATTGCTTCGCCCTTCGGGGCTCGCAATGACACTCAAAAATGGCCATTTGACTCTCTCCCTCAAGGGGAGAGCTGCTGGCAGGGAAAAATAATAATAATGGGGTATTTCTGATAATACGGAATAGTTATTAAGGAGGTTTTAAATGGAACGGCATGTTGATCAAGAACTGAAAGGATTAAAGGAAGATATTTTAAAGATGGGCGCTTTGGCGGAAGAGGCTATTTATAAATCTGTTGAAGCGTTGAAGAATCGCGATAGAGAAATGGCAAAAAACGTTATAGACAATGATTCCAATATTGACAAATTGGAATTAACTGTGGATGAAAAGTGCATAGATTTAATAGCGCGTTATCAGCCTATGGCTAAAGACCTGCGGTTTATCACTACCGGCATGAAGATAAACGCGGAGCTTGAAAGGATAGCTGATATCGCGGTAGATATTGCTCAGCGTACACTGGAGATTGTGGATAAGCCTTTGTTAAAGCCTTTAATTGATATACCCAAGCTGACTGCTGTCGCGCAAAATATGGTAAGGATGTCTATAGACGCGTTTATAAAAGGAGATATTGCTTTAGCCAAAAAAGTTATGTTATCCGATTCCCAAGCCGATGATTTGCGTAATATAATACAAAAAGAGCTTATTGAAGATTACATGCTTAAAGACGGCTCTACTGCTCCAAGGGCGGTTCAGTTGTTATTGATAGCCAGATTCTTAGAGAGGATATGCGATCACACTACCAATATTGCCGAAGACGTGATTTATATGGTCCAAGCCGAAGTCGTAAGGCATCATCCTGAAAAATTGTAATATTCCCCTCTTTAACAAAGAGGGGGTAGGGGAGATTTTAACCTCTAAATTCCCCTTTTTCGAAGGGGGAAATAAGTAAAGTGATAAATTCTATGAATTTATCGAGACTAGTCCTAGGCAATCTTCCTTTTTTTATTCTGGATCTTTTGCCTTTCCGCCGTTGGCGGATGCGCGGAGGATAACGGCTAATATCAATTTACACACAATTGAGTATACTATCGTTTAGACAAAACGCTTGTAAATATTGGATGTTAATCATATAATATTACAACTATGAATACATTTCGCGCTAGCATAAAGAAAGAAATTACCATTGGTAGATTTGTTATTCCTTTTCGAGTATATGGGAATCAAGGGCCTTATCTTATTTGTCTCAATGGTGTTCAGCAATCAATGGCGATGTGGCATAGTGTTGCCCGTCGTTTTTCCTCATCTTATCGGATAGTCCTTTTTGACCTTCCCGGCCAAGGCAAAGGCCGTGTTCTAACCGGTGATCCATACCTGTCTTTGGATGAGCAGGTTAATATAGTATATAATTTAATAGAAAATTCGCAGTTTGATGATGATATAACTCTTTGTACGGCTTCCTGGGGCGGGATTATTGCTTTAGTCTTTGCCGTGAAGTATCCCCTTTTGGTAAGAAGATTAATCTTAGCTGGGATTGGGACAAAGCCTAATCCAAAGATGATTGAGACGATACAGAAAGGATTATCGATAGATACGAAAAATCGCGGGGAAATAGCGGAAATTCTTATAGAAAGTTTTGGACAAAACCTTCCTGAGGTAATCAAAAAGAAAATCATGTCGCAGTTCCATAATATGAGTGAAGAAAATTTACGCGGGTTTTATAACCATGGTGTATTTATATTATCAGCGGATAGTTTGAGTAATTTAGTGGATTTACAAAAAATTCAAGCCGAGACATTTATTATCCGGGGGGAGATGGATACTATTATTGATTCAGAAGACGTTTGCTCCCTTGCTTCAAAGATCCCTAACTGTAAAATAAAGATAATAAAAGGCGCGGGGCATTTTTTGCATCTGGAACGCGAAGATATTTTTGATGTTTATCAGGATATTTTAGAAGGCCGCTGTTGATGATGAAATAAAAAGCGCAAGTTAAATTTCCCCCTTCCCGCGTTAAATAACGCGGGAAGGGGGTATTTTTATGCCAAAAAGTGTCGCGAAATACCTCAAATTTGTCCCGATGTAGAGACTGTTGCAAAACTCTATTTCTGTCATCCTGCGCGAAAGCGCAGAATCTATTATCGACGATAAAATGTTTATAGATTCTGCGGTCAAGCCCTCGGCTTCGCCGCGAGGCGAGCCGCAGAATGACAAATTTGAGGTATTTTGTAACAGTCTCATGTAACGTCGGGGCAGAATCTATAAACATTTTATCTCCGGTGATAGATTCTGTTATTGTATTTATTAGTTTACGCAAGTATAATAAAGATTATTAAAATGGGGTATCGTAAAAAGGGTGTCCCTTTTTGGGACGTCTGATTACTCCATAATCAGTTAATGCACTTAACCATCATCCGCAGTTGTGCGGTGTGCTCGGGCAGGCGACTTTTATATTGTGCAAACAAATGAGAAAAGAGGAAAATTATGCAAGAACCAACAGAATCTAAAATACTTAGTTTAAGGCAAGCCGTTGTCAATGGAAATGTCGCTCAAGTACAAACTCTAATTTTACAGGGCGTCGATATTGACGATACTGAAGGATCAAATTATGGGTCGCCGCTTAACGCAGCTGCCCGGAATGGGCACATGGAGATTGTTAAGCTGTTGCTTGACGCTGGAGCAAACATTGATTTTCGTAATGATGATATAGGCGCTACTCCCCTTATGATGGCTGTAGACTCAGGCCAGCTAGAAGCGGCAGCTCTTCTTATAGAACGCGGTGCGGATCTTAATATAACCAACGTTGACGGTGCAAATGCACTAATGTATGCGCAAGGAACACGGGTGGATGTTCGTGATAAAATTATTCGCTTGCTCCAGAAAGGCCGAAGCTGACGTGGGGACGACGTGGGGACGTGCTTCAAAGTGACAGGCTAAGCGGTTATAACTACTTATAAATATAGGAGTTAAAATATTAATTTTTAAAAAGGGTGTCCCTTTTTGGGACGTTTCTGATACGCTCTGATACGCTGATACAGAAATATAAATCTCAGCTGGGATTAAAGCTTGTTTAAGGATCCTATGCCTGATACTCCTGCTTGACACCTCTAAAAATACGGGGTATACTTTAAATGTGGCGACATTTGTTGTCACATAATAAAAAGGGGGTTATCGTGAGCGCAGTAATTGATTTAATAAAAGCAGAGCATGTGGGGGTGAGGGAATTAAGAGACCACTTGTGCGGTTTTATGAAAGACAAAAAACCGGCCATAGTGATAACCGAAAGAGGGAAACCTGTAAGAGTAATTGTGCCTTACGCAAAGATGGTTGAATTACTGGAATTTATTGATGAAGTTTCAGATTCGGATACTATGAGGAATATCCATGAAGGCGTAGAGGCAATTAAACAAGGTTCTAAAGGCGTTCCTTTTTCGGGAAGCTATAAAAAATATCATTCCGCGGGCCAATCGGTAAAAAAATGAGTTACGACATTAGATATCCAACACTAAGGCTGAAAAGATATTTTGACGAATTTTTGCAAAAAAAGATCCTTCATAAAAATCAGAGAGGGAAAATAGTAGATGAAGTAGATGATCTCAGAAATAATCCTAGGCCATTTCATAAAAAGGGGTTTACGGAAATTAAACCGCCGATGCCTGTTTCTTATTATTTGGCAGAATACAGATTAAGAATTGGGGATTATCGGATTTTGTATAATGTAGATGATAAGCAGAAAATCGTCTGGATATTAGATATAAGGATACGCGCGGAGAAAACTTATAGAGGATAGATGATAACTGGGTACCAAAGTACCAAAGACGCTTTTGATAACTAACTATAATTATTTAGGTTAAGGGGAAATTATTTTTTTACAGAAGGTGATTACTTTTGCCGTGGATAGCGGGAAAGCATATTAGTAAAAGAAAGTTACCGAATAACCATGGATAATAACCGTTTCACAAAATCAGAGAAAAAAGAATTGAGGAGGCTCGCGGAATTAGCTTATCAACGCGAGCTTACTAAGGCGTTAGAATTACTTGAGGAAAATTTTCGGCAGTGGAGAAAGAACAAAATAACCGCATTTGAACTCAGTGAGCTTATTCATAAATTCCATAATGGGATTGCGCGCGATTTATGGATTTTTTATACTACGGGATATACGGGATTGAGTGTTAAACACGCAATTGCTGAGGGCGTTATTTTAAATACCGAAGTCAGGCCTTGTATTTTAGAAAAACTTGAAGGGGGAGTTAAATGAGCGATAAACCGGGACGTAATTCTCCGTGCCCTTGCGGCAGTGGAAAGAAATTTAAGAAATGCTGCGGTTTTAATCTTACGGCCGCAGGCGAAGAACTTTTCGCGCCTATGCCGGATGATTTAAAAACGGGCACGAAGCTTGATTTCTATTTTGATATTTTTCAGGGCGTGATGTTTTACGCTGAGATGTTGAAAACAAGCCCGGAATTTGGCGGCCAATTACGGAAATTATGCCATGATTTTGAAGAGAGGTTTAAACCCGGGACAGAGCAGGGTTTGCCGGATAGTTTCTATTTAAATTGGTTTGTTCTTGATAACCGTTTTGGCGTTGCTCAGCATACAGTTATTGAACGGATGATGGATGAAAAAGATTTTCATTTAATGCAGGATGCTGTTAAGTTAGCGGCTATCGAGCTTTCGGATAGTTACGCGACTTGTTATCAGGTTAAGGAGATACGCAAAGAGGATATTCTTTTTGAGGAATTAGTGACTGGCCGCCAGTGGATAGTGCATCGTATAGGCGATACGTGCGAAGAAGAAACAAGGCCGCGGGATATATGGCACGCGCGTTTTGTCGGCCCGCAAGAAGACGCGTATTATTTTGGCCAGCCGTTTGTTTTTGGACCGGAGGCGAAGAGTGATTTTGAGGGAATTGTGGATATGGTGATTAATAACTTTAAAGAGTACGCGAGTACGCGGTCGCTCAAATTTGTTATTCCGCGGGACGCGTTTAAAGTAGGCGTTATTCTTTGGGCGGAATATCTTTACGGAAGTTTTTCGGATGCGCCTGCTGGATTAGATGATGAGTTGGAAAGCGGTTTTACGGCACCTTGTTTTAGCACAACAGACGGGGAGAAGATGCGTTTTTCTTTGGTGACTTTTAAAATTATTACCGAATCCGGCCTTCGTGACAAATTGTCAGGGATGAGGGGCTTTGAGTATGGCGCGCAGAGAAGCTGTTGGATTTGGCTTAAGAAGGGCAACCGCAGAATAAAATCGTGGGAAAATACGATTTTAGGCCAGATTTTTATTCGCGGGAATGAGCTGGTTGGAGAGGTTAATTCGCTCGAGCGGGCGTTACGTCTTAAAAATAAGCTTTCTATCGGTCTTGGAAAAATGGTTGTTTTTGACCGTATCGATAGCAAAGATTTTGCGGCTATGCCGCGGCCGCCGCAAGAGGATCTTCGTAAGTTTGAGGAAGAGCAGAGACGGATTCATTCTGATCCAGAGGTCAGGAAAGTTTTGCTTCAAAAACAGCAGGAGTATTATTTGAAGGATTGGATTTCTTCTAAAATTCCAGCACTAAACAATAAAACGCCTCTGCAGGCTGTGAAGACAGAAGAAGGACGGCTTCAGCTTGAGGTTTTGATTAATCGAATGGAAGGGATGTCCAACGTTCAGCCGGATTATCTCCCTAAGATGGATATGAATTTTCTTCGGCAAAAGCTTGGCCTGCCGCTGGCGGTGCGTGATTAATTTTGTGGATTTTTGGAATGTGCATTTTTTTGCACATGATTAACTCAAGAGATGATGTCGAATTTGTTTTGGACCGCATTATAGTTTAAAAAGAGGGATAATTATTTTTTACAGCATGCGAGTGGAACATGTCCGATAGATTGCGTGAAATATTAAAGGAAAACGCGGAGTTTGAGAAAAAGGCGCCGTATAATTTTTGTGACCGTTGGTGTGAACGGTGTGTTCATGAGAAACAGGTTCGTTGTAAGCTTTATCTTGATGAATTTGAGCGTAAAATTACTTGTGTCGCGCATGGTAGGGATGAGGATGATTTGGAAATAACAAAGGCTGTTATGGATGAGCAATTTAAAGGGTTGGATGAAAAGTTGAGCGAAGGTATAGATAAATTTGGCATTGATTTTGATGATTCTGATATTGTTGAAGAAGGCGATATTGATTTTGTTGAAAATAATTCTTTGAACGCGGCGGCAAAAAGCTATTATGAGAAAGCGCATATTTTTTTAGAGAAGGTATTTTATAGTGATAACGCAACTGGTTCTAAATTTAAATACGATTTTGAAACGGTATCTTGGTACCATGTTCTTTTGCCAGTAAAATTGCATAGGGCTTTATGCGGATTTTATGAACCGGATGTTGAGGGCGGTATATCTTTGTGTGACGCGGTGGCTCAGTTTGAAATTTGTAAAAAAGCTGTTAAAGAATCAATAGAGGCTTTAAGGAGAGTCACGAATGATTTTATTGTTTATCGCGTTCAGATAGTTGAGCTTATTGCTTTATTGCATAATATTTATAATAGAGTGGAAGATTTGTTAAGTAGTATATAAGAATAGGAATAAGATGCGGTTAAAAATAGATCCTGCGGTCAAGCCCCGACATTTCAGTCGGGGCAGGCCGCAGGATGACAGTGATAATTGGGGGTTAGTATAACATTTTACGTAAAAACTCTTAACTGGCAAAATTAATGAGGGTTGCTAAATGAAAAAGAAGAAAAATTGTCTTGTGCCTAATAATAGTTTTACTGAATTTTTGCTTTATACTACGCCTAACGGTAAAGTGAAGGTTGAAATTTTTTTGCGTGATGAAAATTTATGGTTAACGCAGGTAAGAATTGCTGATCTTTTTGGTGTGGAAAGAAGCGTAGTAACCAAACATCTTCAAAATATCTTTCAGGAAGGCGAATTGGATAGAGAGTCAACTTGTGCAAAAATTGCACAAGTTCAAATCGAGGGCGCAAGGCAGATAACGCGTCAGGTAGAGTTTTATAATTTGGATGCTATCTTTTCCGTTGGGTACCGCGTTAATTCAAGGCAGGCCACATTATTCCGTATTTGGGCGACCGAGCGTTTGAAAGAATACATCATCAAGGGTTTTACCATGGACGATGAGCGTTTAAAGAATCCAAACAATATTTTTGGCAAGGATTATTTTGAAGAACAACTGGCGCGGATCCGCGATATCCGCTCAAGCGAACGGCGGTTTTATCAGAAAATCACAGATATTTATTCGCAGTGTAGTGCTGATTATAACAAAGACAGCGAAGAAACAAAGCTGTTTTTTGCAACTGTTCAGAATAAACTGCATTGGCAATCAGCAAGCAAACGGCTGCGGAGATCATTTGTTCTCGCGCCGACAGCAATAAACAAAATATGGGCCTTACTTTGTGGAAAAATTCTCCCAAAGGACGTATTCGTAAAATAGATGTTTCCATTGCTAAAAACTATTTGGATGAGGAAGAATTAAATATACTTAACTGAATTGTCACTATGTATCTGGATTATGCGGAATTGCAGGTTAATAATCGGGTTGTCATGTATATGAAAGACTGGATTGAGAAGCTGGATGCTTTTTTGCGGTTTAATGGAAAAGAAATTCTTGATAATCCTGGCAAAGTAAGCGCTGAAATTTTCAAAACGTTTGCTGAAAGCGAATTTGAAAAATATGGCGTGATTCAGGATAGGCTTTACGAGAGCGATTTTGATAAGGTGGTTAAGGAACTTGCGTATAGGACAGAAAAGAAGCGTGTGAAATAGGTTTTTTTTGGGGGGGGGTGTAATTCTTCATCTGACCTCTCCCATTTGACCCAGTCTCACAAAGGGGAGGGAATTTTGAAGATGAAACGTGAGGGCGAGGGTAAGGGAATAAAAGAATGATAGATTTTTCGTTACCTGTCTGCCGGCAGGGATTTTTGCTTTTTTTTGCAATTCAAAGCTTGCACCATTGGTACAAGAAATTAGCTGGGCAAAGATTATTGTCGTTAAGTCATTGCCTATGGCATTAAAGAAATATTTGCCATCATCAAAAGAATTGGCGGCAAGTGTGATGGTGGTGAACCATGGTAAATAAAATAGATTGCCCGATCAAGCCCCGGCGTTGCAGTCGGGGTGAATCAGGCAATGACAGGTGGGCATGAAGAAGATAAAGAGATGGTCGGGAAAGGTAACGAGGTTTAGTAACGCCCTTGATTTGGAGGAGGGTGTGTTTACGTGGAAGGATCCACGTAAAATCGCTTTGTCTCTTAAGAGATCTGCTCTGGAAAGCACGAGGCGAAAGGCCGTTCCATTTGCTTCGGCAATGTCTATGCTGAATTTTTATATAAACCGGGCAGGAAAAAATTTAGGTCCTAAACAGAAACAGGTTTTAGAACAGGCTAAGTTAGAGTTGCGCAAGGTTTTTAAATAGGGGAATAGGGGTTAGAATATTGATTTTGAAAAAGGGTGTCCCTTTTTGGGACGTCCCCTATTGCTGTAACGAATAAGAGGAGGAGAAATGGGTAAGAAAATTACGGTGTTGGGGGCGGGAAACGCTGGGCATGCTACGGCGTTTGAGATTTCTCTTAATGGCGGGGAGGTTATGCTTTTTGAACATCCGAGTTATGCTAAGAGTTTGGATGGGATAAGGCAAAGGGGCGGGATTGAGGCGGTGAAGGAATTGCAGGCGGAAGGTAAAGCTGTTGCGTCGGTGTTGTCGGGGTTCGCTAAAATCGCTAATCTTACAATTGATCCTAAGGCGGCTATGGATTTTTCGGATGTTGTGCTTTTGATGGTGCCTGAATTCGCGCATGAGGCTATATTTAAGATGGTGATGCCTTATTTGCGTGATGGGCATTTGATTGTAACTCAGCCGGGGAATTTCGCGTCTTTGTTTTTTAAGAAATGGATGATAGAGGCGGGGATTAATAAGAAGGTGACGTTTTTGGACGCGTCTTCTATTCCTTACGCGGTACGCGTAATTGCTCCGGGGACAGTTTATATTGAGGGTAAAAAATCCGCTTATTCAGCGGGTGCTTTGCCTGCTAAAGATATTTCAAGTGCTATTGAAAGGCTTAAGGATGTTTTATTTCTTGATCTGATTCCTTTGAAAAATGTATTGGAAGCTGGTTTTTCTAATGCTAATATGATTATTCATGTGGCTACCGCCGCACTTGGTATGGGGCCGATGGAGTCGCGGCAGGGAAAGATTCAGTTTTACGCGGAGGGCTGTTCTGATTCGGTGGCTAAAGTGCTTGAACAGGAAGATAAGGAGCGCGTCGCGGTTGGTAAGGCTTATGGGTTGGAATTAAATACGTTTGTGCAGATAGTTAATTTATTTTATGGCCTGAAAATGACGAGTATTCGTGATTTTACGAAGAATACTCCGGTGCATAATCGTATGCCTAATGATTCTCCGAAAAGCCCTAAGGAAAGATATATATCCGAGGATTGCCCGTCGGGATTAGTTCCGGTGTATCATTTTGGAAAGGCCGCTGGCGTGGAATGCCTGGTAATGGAGGCGATAATCAGGGTATGCAATATTTATAATGATGTGAATTATTTTGAGACGGGTATTACGCCTGAGAAATTAGGGTTGGGGGGCAAGAGCGTTAAGGAAATATTGCGGTATTTGGAATAATTGATAGGGGAGAAAAGAGGTTTATTTAGGGTGAGTATGGAAGAATCTGTATTGACTGATAGAAAAAGGCAGATTGGGCTTATTGGTATAGTTTGCGCGGCGTCATTTTTGATGACTTTTTATTATAGCAGCCTTAATATTTCTTTGGGTGCTATAGCTAATTATTTTGGGGTGAAGGTAGGGGCGGCCGCTTGGCTGCCGTTATTGTATCTGTTGATAATTACGAGTTCTATACTTGGGTTTGGTAAGCTTGGGGATATTAAGGGGTATAAGAAGATATTTATTATTGGAATTGGCGTTTTTTTATGTGGTGCTTTTTTAAGCGCTGTTGCGAGGAGTTTTGGTTTTTTGTTTTTCGCGCAGATAATTCAATCAAGCGGCGAGGCAATGTTTAGCCCTGTATGTATTGCTATTTTAACTACATACCTGCCGTCTGAGCTTAAAGGCAAGGCATTGGGATTTTATGCTACTTTTCAAGGTATGGGCTTTGCTCTTGGGCTGTCTTTGGGAGGTGTTATTGTTAGTAATTTTGGCTGGCGCAGTGTTTTTGCTATGACAATACCGCTGGCATTATTGATAATCTTTGTGTCATTAAAGGCATTGCCGTATAAGAAGCCTGTTCAGTCAGATACCAGGTTTGATTTTTTGGGAGCTGTGTTGTTATTTTTATTCCTATCAGTATTACTTTACGCGGTGAATTCAGGGACAAAGATTGGCTGGGGTAATCCGTTTATTTTAGGTTTGCTTATTTTTCAGGCGGTGTTATTTATTGCTTTTATTCTTGTTGAAAATAAATCAAAATATCCTCTTTTGGATTTGAACTTGTTTAAGAATATTAATTTTACTTTTTCTTCCGCGGCGGCATTTTTGGGCTTGGCAATAAATATGGGTTTTATATTTATTTTTCCGTTTTATCTGCAGCTTTTGAGGCATTTTGATATTTCTAAGGCAGGCGTTATTATAATGTCTCAATCTGTTATGATGATGGTTATTGCTCCAATCGCGGGAAATATTTCTGACCGTATTGGCTCGCGTAAGGTTTGTATTTTCGGTACTTGCTTGGTAACAGCCGCTTTTGCGATGTTTTCATTCTTAAGCATTGAGTCGAGTATATTCTATATTGTTATCTGCCTTGTATGCTTGGGTACAGGAATGGGTTTTTTTATCGCGCCTAATAACAAGCTCGTTATGATAAATGCTGCGGCTGACAAGCAAGGGGTTGCCTCAGGTGTGTATAAGGTAGCGGTAAACGCGGGCTCTTCAATAGGCATAGCTTTGTTTATGCTGGTATTAGCGCAGGTTGTGATTTTTGATGTAAAAAAGATGAATATTATTTTGTCTGAGTCTAAAAATCATCCGGATATAATTATGGCGGGATTCAGGGGCGTTTTTATTTTCGGTATTGCGTTGGGAGTTTTAACATTGGTTTTTTCATTTTTGGCGAGAGATAAAAAAGAGGAATAAAGGTGATGTTTGTTAATAGCAGCAGGAGGGATTTTTGTGGAATTAAAAACAGAATGGAAATAATAGAATGAAAAGCAAGATTTGTTTGAATTGTTCTCAACGGAAAAATTGCGGTGATTCTTTTGTCTCATGGATATTTTTCATTATTGGGCTTATCGCGACTGTGGCAATTCGTGTTGTAACGGTTTTGTTGAACGTTAATCCTCTTTATGGGAAAATTGCCTGGTATATCGGAGTTAGTGGTTTCTTGTTATTTTTTATTTATAAATTTAACGCTAATCGTATGTTAGCGAAACTTATTGATAAGGAGAATCTTATTGAAAAGGCAAAGAATCAAAAGCCGTTTTCTCTTGAAGAATATAATCTGATTGCCGGAATACTTTGTAATTTAAAATCTGAGAAGGAGAGGATAAACTATTTTTTTATATTCGCGGTATCTGCTGTGGCATTACTTCTCGCGATATATTTTGATTTATTAAAATAAGATATTTGATAAATAGCGTTAAGAAAGGAGAGGTATGCGTATGGAGTTACAAAAATTACCTTATTTGAATAATGCGTTGGTTCCTTATTTGAGCGAAAAAACTATTGATTTTCATTATGGCAAACATCACGCGGGATATGTTGAAAAATTGAATGGTTTAATTAAAGAAACTCCGTTAGCGCAAGAGACTCTTGAAAGTATTATTAAGCAAACGGCGAAGGATGTTTTAAAATCAACGTTATTTAATAATGCCGCGCAGGTGTGGAATCATGATTTTTATTGGAAATGTATGAAACCCGCAGGCGGCGGGCTTGCGTCTGGAGCAATAGCGGATAAGCTGAAAGCTGATTTGGGCGGTTATGATAAATTTATTGAGGAATTTAAGAACGCGGGATTGAGCCAATTTGGCAGTGGCTGGGTTTGGCTGGTGCTTAAAGAAGGGGAGTTGGAAATTATGAAAACTTCAAACGCGGATACTCCAATTGTTCATGGCTTAAAGCCGTTGTTGACTGCAGATGTTTGGGAGCATGCTTATTATTTGGATTATCAGAATAAAAGAGGCGAGTATCTTGATGTGTATATAAAGAATTTGATAAATTGGGATTTTGTTAATTCTTTGCTTGTTTAGAAAATCTCTTTACGTATAAAAAAACAAGAGTCAGGGTTCACTGTTGCAACTCTACAGCCCCAGCTCTTGTGTGATAAGAGGGATAATCACACGTACTATTATTTTACCCATCCCTCAATTAGAGTATACACTATTGAATTATTTTTACAAGAGGTGAAGGAATATATTTATAATTTAAATTTTGGAGATGGGACTATAGATAAAAATAATATCTAGAGTTGACCCCATTTTTGGAAGGAGCTTTGTATGCGGATAGAAATTTTTGCTTTGTGTGATGCGGCTATTGGGGATTTGGGGAAACTTAGTATGCTTGGGGCGTTTGATACGATTGGGGCTGTGAAAATTCCGGTGGTTTATCCTCAATGTACAATTGCTTTGAGAGTCCGGTTTGAAAGAATTGAACGAGGGGAGCATAAGGTAGTAGTTCATTTTGTGGATAGCGATGGGAAAAATGTTATGCCTCCGGCGCAGGGTGCTATAACAATGAATTTTTCCGACGAACAGAGTTCTGCCGCGGCGAATTTGATTTTGAATATTCAGGGTTTGAAGTTGGAGAAATTTGGAGAGTATTCGATTGATTTAGCGATTGATGGCCAGCAGAAAGCGTCTTTGCCGCTTTTTGTGAAGGAACGTAAGTAATATAAATAGTCGTAGTTCCTCAGAATCAGACTGTGTCACAATCTATATTTTAACGCGGTAGCCGCAACCTTTAGGTTGCGTTTCCGACGCTGATAAAACGCTCCGCTTACGGAACGGCTACCGGAAATGCAATTACGACACAGTCTGAATGACTTATATAAGCCTTAATATTGACAATAATTCAAAATATGGTAAACTTGTTATGAACATATGTTCATAAAGGAGTTTTGCCTTGAGGCCTAAAAAAACCAGATGGATTAAATGTGCTCCGCGGGAAAGATGTTTTAAGCCTTTGTGTAGGCCGCTGAGTAAATTAGATAGTGTGTATTTGACTCTTGATGAGTTTGAAGCTGTTCGTCTTGTATGTCTTGAAGGTTTAAAACAAGTTGATGCGGCGAAAAGGCTTAAGATTTCCCGTCCGACATTGTCGAGGATTATTTCGTCGGCGCACGCGAAGATTGCTGATGGTTTGATAAATATCAAGGCGATCAGGATTGAAGGCGGTTGTTGCCGGATGTTAGGGAGAGTTAAGAAATGAGGGAGTGGAAGAAATTTTTGTATGTTGTTGCTATATTTTTAGGGTGTTTTTATTTGCCGATTGAGAATCTGCGGTTTAGTAACGCTATATTTGAGGCGTTGGCGCTTGTTAAGTGGTATGCCCGGGAGCATGTGCTTTTGTGCTTGGTTCCGGCGTTTTTTATTGCCGGGGCGATATCTGTTTTTGTCAGCCAGGCGTCGGTGATGAAGTATTTCGGCGCGAGGGCGAATAAGTTTCTTTCGTATAGTGTGGCGTCGGTTTCGGGAGCAATTTTAGCGGTTTGCTCTTGTACGGTTTTGCCACTTTTTTCCGGTATTTATAAAAGAGGCGCGGGGCTTGGGCCGGCGATTGCGTTTCTTTATTCCGGCCCGGCGATAAATGTTTTGGCGATTATTATGACTGCGCGTATTCTTGGCTGGCAGATTGGTTTGGCTCGCGCGGTTGGCGCGGTGATATTTAGCGTGGTTATTGGTTTGTTGATGCATTTAATTTTTCTTAAGGAAGAACGCGCCCGCCACGCGAATGGCGATTTTCAATTTGCTGAGGTTAAGGAAAACCGGCCGTTATGGAAAAATATTATTTATTTTTTCTCTATGGTTGCATTGCTTGTATTTGTTAATTGGGGAAAACCTTTGGCAGGCGATACCGGAGTTTGGGTGTTTATCTATGTTTATAAGTGGTGGATTAGCGGATTCTTTTCGGTTGTTTTAGGGGTTATTCTTTTTAGCTGGTTTAAAAAGGAAGAGTTAAAAGAATGGACAGCCGCGTCGTGGGCTTTCGCGCTGCAGATTCTGCCGCTTTTATTAGCAGGGGTTTTGGTTTCAGGATTTTTGCTGGGGCGCGTGGGACATGATGGGATTATTCCTTCAAAGTATGTTGCCGCGCTTGTGGGTGGGAATTCTCTGTTCGCGAATTTCTTCTCGGCAATTATAGGCGCTTTTATGTATTTTGCCACGCTTACTGAAGTGCCGATTTTACAGGGGTTGATTGGTTCTGGTATGGGCAAGGGGCCAGCTCTTGCGCTTCTTTTGGCTGGGCCTGCTTTGAGTTTGCCTAGTATGCTGGTTATTCGCAGTGTTATCGGCACAAAGAAAACAGCTGTGTATTTGGTTCTTGTGGTGGTTATGGCTACAATTACGGGGATGGTGTTTGGAATGATTGCGTAATAGGAGGGCGGGATTAATGAAAATTGAAATTTTAGGGGTTGGTTGCCCAAAATGTAAACAATTGACTGCTAATGTTGAGGCGGCAGTCAAAGAATTGAATATTCAGGTTGAAATAAGTAAGGTAACAGATATTGATGAGATTACTGAATACGGCGTGATGATCACTCCGGCTTTGGCTGTGGATGGTAAGCTGGTTTCCTCGGGGAAAGTATTAAACAAGGACGAGATTAAGAAGTTAGTCTTAAAATAGAAGGTGTTTGAATGTCAGGTGTTTTTAAATTGCAGGAGGGAAAGTTGAAAAAGATAATAGGAACATTTTTGGTGGTTGCCGCGTTAATTAGCCTGAGTTTTTCAGCCTTTGCTGGAGACAATAAGCCTGTGGGAAAAGTTATAGCCTATTATTTCCATAGCACATTCCGTTGTTCTACTTGTACCACGATGGAAAAGTATATTAGTGAAGTTATTGAGGCGGATTTTAAAGACGCGCTTTCTTCGGGAAAACTTGAATTTAAAGTGGTGAATATTGAAGAGCAGGGCAATGAGCATTTTGCGCGGGATTATAAGCTTTATACAAAGTCACTTGTATTGTCTTTAGTTAAAGATGGGAAAGAGGTAAAATCTGAAAATCTTACAAAGATTTGGGAATATGCGCGGGATAAACAAGAATTCTTTGATTATGTAAGCGAAGAAGTGAATAATTTTTTAAAGGAAACGCAGTGATGGATATATTGATTGTTTTTGGAACGGCGTTGTGGCTGGGTATATTAACTTCGATAAGCCCTTGCCCTTTGGCTACTAATCTGGCAGCGGTATCATTCTTAGCTAAAAAGATAACTCACCCGTTTTGGGTTTTGCTTTCTGGTATTGCCTATACTTTTGGCAGGATGGCTGCTTATGCGATATTAGGGTTTATTTTTATTAATTCTGTTTTGGGTATTCCTGAGGTGGCGCAGTTCCTGCAAAAATATATGGTTAAGGCTCTTGGGCCTATTTTGATTATCACTGGATTAATTTTATTGGATATGATTAAGATAAAATTTCCGGGATTATCGCTTTCTCAGAAGCATCAAAATAAACTTGTTGAAGCGGGCGTGCCGGGGGCATTTTTGTTGGGGGTAGTTTTTGCTCTTGCGTTTTGTCCGGTTTCCGCGGCATTATTCTTTGGCAGTTTGATACCGTTAGCGCTTAATAGTAAAGCCGGGGTTTTATTACCGTTTATTTACGGGGTAGGGACCGGGCTTCCGGTGCTTATATTCGCTGTAGTGATCGCGCTTGGGGTTACTTCGATCAGCCATTGGTTTAATAAGATTACGAGAGTTGAGTATTATGCTCGCAGGATAACCGGGGTTATTTTTATTCTGGTTGGGTTGTATTATTCGGTAATTTATATTTTGGTATAAAAAGTAGAGGGGGATAATCTTTGAAAGGAGAAAGTTATGAAGGTGTGTATTCCAACGGAAACAAATGAAGGCAAACTATCGCGGGTTTATGGGCATTTTGGCAGCGCGCCGTATTTTACGATTTATGATACAGAAAAAGATTCTCTGGAAATAATCGATAATGCTAATCAGCATCACGCTCATGGGATGTGCCAGCCGATGAACGCGTTAATGGGCAAAAAGATTGACGCGGTTGTCTGCGGGGGTATGGGAGGCAGGGCAGTGCAGAAACTTAATGAAGGCGGCATAAAGGCGTATAGAGCTATTTCCGGAACTGTCGCTGATATTGTTGTCCAGTTTGCTAAAGGCGGGCTTGAGGAAATTACTGTTAATAATGCCTGTAACCAACACGGATGCCATTAATTATACTGAGTATATTTTTTCCTTGCAATTATTAATAGTATAGGGTATTATATTATTCATTAGTTAATCGGTAATAAAGGAGGAAGTATGGCGTTTGGACAAGGTGGTGGTAGTGGCGGATTCGGCGGGGGACCTCGCGAGATGCATAAGGCAGTATGTTCGGATTGTAAAAAGGAATGTGAAGTTCCATTTAAACCCAGAGATGGCCGTCCGATATTTTGCAAGGAATGTTATTCAAAGCGCAAGGATAGTGGCCGCTAATTTGGCAACTAGGCGCTTTTGGTGTTGTTAAATTAACGCCTCGTTCAGATTATTCTGGACGAGGCGTTTTTTTAAATTGTCTCTAATTTTTTCTTATGATATTATAACACTGCTGTCCAAATTAGTGTCATTGCGAGCGAAGCGAAGCAATCTTAACGACGGAAGATTGCTTCGTCACTTCGTTCCTCGCAATGACACGCTATTGACATCTCAAAAACATTTTACCGATGATAACAATTGTCATAATTTGGACACAAGTGATATTATAATAACAAACATCCTCAGTTAATATACGTGGCCTTGCGAAAATAAAATAGCGAGAAAGGGTGAGTTATGAAAGGATTAGCCATTGTTGGAGGCCCGAGAAAAGGGCAGGTAACTGATAGATTGGTTGATGCTGTTCTGCAGGGGATGAAAGATAAGGGTATAGAAGTAGAAAAAATTTATTTATACGATTTTAACATAAAGCCTTGTAATGCCTGCCTCGCGTGTAAAGACAGTAAAAAATGTGTTATAGATGATCACCACCAGATGGTATTAGATAAAATGAACAAAGCGGATTATGTTGTTTTTTCCTCTCCTGTATATATCAGTAATGTCACCTCTGTGGCTAAAGCGTTCATGGATAGAAGCATCAGGTTCTTTGAACAGACAAAGTTTGGCCCAAGGCGTCATGCTGATAAACCTTCCAAAGTAATCCTTATTACAAGCTGTGGAGCGCCTTTCCCTTTTTCTCATGTCTTAGGTATTGTTCCGGGATGCTTAAACGCCATGAAAACTTATTTTAAATATATGAATGTTAAGATACAAGCACTCGCGGCAACGGGCATGGGTGATTTTGATGTAAACAGCTGCAAAAAATTGCTGGGTAAGGCCTATTCATTAGGTAAAAATATTTGATGCCAAAGAAATTAGAATAAGATTCAGTCTGTGTAAAATTTGCACATACCTTAGAAGTGAGGGTAGTATGAAATGGCGAATCTTAGGTTCGATTTTGATGTTTTTTTTAAGCTGTTTTTTGGCATATGGAGTCTGTTGCAAAATACCTCAAATTTGTCATTCTGCGGCTCGCCTCGCGGCGAAGCCGAGGGCTTGACCGCAGAATCTATAAAAATTTTATCGTCGATAATAGATCCTGCGCTTTCGCGCAGGATGACAGAAATAGAG
>JBDRLG010000154.1:0-2186 GCA_043813255.1 Candidatus Omnitrophota bacterium | reverse complement strand
GAGACGCCGCCAAAGTTAGCCTGCATCCACGATGGCGTGGCGGAGATGTTAGAACCAAGGTCGAGGAAATTATCAAAACCTTGCGCAAATCCTCCAAACAATGCATCATATCCACTAGAATAAGATGACTTTATACCTGTTACATCAACAAAAATATCTAAACTAGAATTCCAATTGTTAGCCTTATAAGCATTTTGTACTATTTTTCCAGTAAATGCTGTACCAAAAGTTGTAGGTGGAGCCCCCGGCCCACGAGGAGACATCGTCCTACCAAACTGAGAACTTACAACTGACAATGCAGTGTCTGTAACAAGAGAACCTGCACTATAATTATAATGATTACCATTTTCCCAAGCATTCTTACAAGCAGCTCCTTGCTTAATACTGTTTGATACTACTCCCCCTGTTGCAGACGCAGCAACAGGACCAACCCATGGAGTTAAAGCACCTCCCACTGCTCCTCCAGCAATATTTGCCCAATAAATATTAGCATCGGAAAATTTAGTTTTTGTCCCAGCTAAAATACCAACTATATCCCCCACATAAGTACTCCCTGCGCCCCAAACCCCCCCTATAATTGCTCCGGCAATACTGGCTACAATTTGTGGCGTGTCACCATTCGGGTCAATAAAATTTACTGGGTTATTTTGACAAAACGGGTAAGGATTATTTGCTTGGGGATTATAAGTAAAACCTGGATGCGGATCTTTGGTAACAAATCTGCCTACTACAGGGTCGTAATAACGGCTGCGCAGATAAATTAAGCCTGTTTCTGAGTCAAACTGCTCAGCGTCATACTTGTGTGTGTTGGAAACCTCTTCTGTTGACTGTTCGATCTCGCCGAAGCTGTCATAATTATAACGATTAACTACCTCGGCAGAATTATTAACTACTGCCGCAACACTCTTATTTGGGGAATCGTAAAGATAAAAACTAACCTCACCTGCATAAGTCTTTCCCCAAAACGATAAAGATAGCAGTGAAATAAGTAATATTATCTCAGATTGTATTTTTAAAACTTTAGACATTTATTTCTTTTCCAATTTAGAAAAAAATCGGGTAATGAAAAAATAGGTTGAGCCAAAAAGCGAAAGTAGAATAAACTGTAAAAATACATTTGGTTTCTTTGTAGGTGTCCAATCTTCTTGCTCTGACACCTTAAACCCAAGCTCTCTCTGTTTACTCTGTATCATCTTCATCAATTTTACATCATGTTCTATCCCACCCATATTTGTTTTTCCATCAGGAAATTTATAACAAAATACCCAGCTATATGTAGAACCATTTTGTTGTCGTTCTCGCCCTATTTTGATATCAGCATAACTATATTCCTTCCTATTTGGAAATAATGATGGTCTGGAAGCAGCGATATAATCATTACCTAATGCAATATACCCATTAATTCCTAAATATACTATAAAAATACCCAATGGCATTAAAATAAACAGAAACTTTTTTAATTTCCCCGCTACCTTTATTACCTTATTTTCGTCTAATTTCATCTTACCTTCAACAGATACAGTTTTTACAAACCAAGGCCAGTATTTCATCTCTAAAGACACTACCCATAAACATAATGAATAAACAATACCCACTATTAAAAGAAACTCCCCAAGCATTACTATAGTATTTTCTCTAAAAAACATCTCTCCCTGATTTTTAAAAAAATACTCCTGAATAAATAAAATAATTTTGTCAAAAGTAAAATAAACTAATAATCCGATAATGACTGGATGTAATAACGAAATAACAGCCGCTAATAAAACGCGCGACCCTTTTGGCTTCTCCTTCTTTTTAAGATTATCTTTCATTATTTTCTTTCTCCTTTATTTAACTCCAAAAAATCACCAACCTATACTCGCTGTCAAAATAATTTACTTATCTGCCAGCCCAGCCCAAACCCGCTGTTTTTGTCATAAAACGAATTATAATACCTCGTCATTACCAGCGGCACTTGCCCTTCTACTGTGAATCCCATATCCACCTGTGCCTGTTTAACTCCGCCGTCTTTTTTACTCCTGCTTAGACTCTGGCTTACTGCTTCGTAATTCTGAACCTGTCCTTGGGTATCCTGCGCTTGGAAACCCCATGAGAACCTCTCCTCTGAAGGACGGGAATTTACTGCTTCCTGTTTTGTCTGGTTGGCTAAGGGGTTAATTGTGCTGGTGAAATTACCCGCGTCTAAC